>DAOWMC010000030.1 GCA_030643285.1 Methanobacteriota archaeon
AAAGGCTTTGATGGTCTCCGGGTTTTTTGTGTCGCAAAGTTCATCGGCAATTGGACGAGTGGAAACACCGTCTAGGAGGGTCAATCTAAATTTCTGTGCCCTGCCCGCCTTTGGGAACTGTTCATCGTAATGAACAATCTGAATATCTTCTACGGGCGGGATATCTGC
Source organism: Methanobacteriota archaeon (assembly GCA_030643285.1). Classification (GTDB taxonomy): domain Archaea; phylum Halobacteriota; class Syntropharchaeia; order DAOWMC01; family DAOWMC01; genus DAOWMC01. Next base: position 169 of record DAOWMC010000030.1, read on the forward strand.
TTTTTCAACCGATTCGCACAACGCATTGAAGATCGTGTCTTTTCCCCCTGGGAAGATGAGTTCCATTATCGAAGAGATGCCTTGATAGGATACATGCATATCTCTCATAAGCTGGTAAATCTTGTTTAAAAGATCAAAGAAACTATCTTTTAGCTTTTCCCAGAAGTTGCGATCTTCTTCAGTGGATTCCTTGCATAGGGGACAGAGATATTTCCCAATCTTAACAATACCCAGCCCTTTTTTGCAGTAGGTGTTGTAGCCGTTATGGGTCATTTTTGTGTTGCATCTTGGGCAGATGGGTGATACTATTCTTCGAAATATTCCATTCGAGGTGTATTCGAAGTTGTTTGAGTAGTCGCCAAAGATTGTGGTGAGCGTATCAGTTTGTGTGAAATTGAATAGTGTAGTGATTATAGATACCATCTGTTTATCACATGTGATAGATACGCTTTTTTGGGTTAAAAAGGCTTCGGAAGGGTGTGTCTTATTATATCACTGGATTTTTAGATAGTGCCCCCTGCAACATCTCCGTCCAATATCCACTCATACTCTAAAACCACCGATTTTAAAATACACAATATACCTACTATAACTTCCCCCTCAACCATAAAATTAGGCTACGTTTCTATAGGCTCTTTTGTGCCATTCTGTTTCTCGGCGAGGTACATGCCAAGTCCTAAGAACAGACCTAAGAATACACCTGTAATGGCAAAAGTTGTCACATAAGCTGCCAAAAGCGAGCCTGATACCATCTCAACAAGAGTTCCGATCAGCGGGGCTATTAACGATCCAACTCCAAATCCGATTGCTCCATGAAGGGCCATTGATCCTATGTTCTTCTTCAGGGCAAGGCCATAGAATAGCCCTCCGATTGCACCTACTATTGCGAAATCCAAAAATAGATTCCCGACAATCATTTCAGGTAAATTTAATGGAATTGACATTGCTTTTTCCCCAAGTATCCATAGTGGTAGATATAAAGGCGAAAGCAAAAGAAGGGGGAAGCTTAATACGCTAGCAATCAAAAAACCGATAAAAAACCCAATAACACCTAACATGGAAGATAATAGTATCTTCTTAATATCTTTAGAACATAATATCGCCAGTGATACACCACCAAGTGCCCCTAAGACTAAAGCACCATTACCATACAAAAACGGAACTTTCCATCTTTCTTCCGAAAAATTATCGAATATATAATAACCCCAGTAGGCACCACCAATCCCAAACCCAATCGCACCCATAAGCATATATTTGAGCATATTCAAAGGGTCTTCTCTCATACCCTGTAGTATCCCTTTCAAATATCCACTCATACCTTAAGACCACCTGTTTTTTAAAATATAATATTAATCGTGATATCTTCCCGATGTGGAGAAATACTCCAAAATAACTAACTTCACCACTAACTATATAATTATCTCCCGTTGATATCTGAGCTAGGCTTTCATATCATAAAGTTCTACCCAACATAACTCACCTCAACTCCTACATAATCCGTATAGAATCTATCGCTACTGTCTTCATAGAATGTCAGGAAGATGAGATTGCCATTTGCGTCGATGTAGTTACCGATATCAGTTGTCTTTGATCCTGTAAGTGTAAACTCAGAGGTTCCTGTTCCGGCGTCAAGCAGTTCATATGTGCCTGAATCAAAGTTCCAGATGTAAAGCTCGATATCATAGGTGGACAAGTAACCGCCTCTGTATCCTTTCCATGTAACTGAAACGTCTGTTATATCTAAAACATCTTCACTAATATCGATCTTGTACCTGATTGCTGCTTCATCAAGAAAACCGGGGTCTTTGGAATCGAAGTATGTGTCATCATCGCTTGCAATTTGAGTGTACTCTGTGCTGGTGATCTCGGTGTCTGGATATGTTTCGGTGCATTCACTGAAATCATTCACCTCATAACCATAGGCCCATTTATCGGTTCCTGCACCGGTTGTGAAGTCATAGGTTGTGGTTGATGATCCTCCTGCATTTATCGTCAGATCCTCGGTTACCGGATCAGACCATGCACCATCGTTATCTTGAACTCTGAATGTTATCGTATGAGTTCCAACAGATAGTTCAGATGCTGGTTTGGTAAATGATGCAGATGTGCTCAAAGCTCCATCAATATCCGATGTCCACTTGTATGCATCAACAGTTCCATCAGTGTCATCTCCACTACCAGTGAATGTGACCGTGTCAGTTCCCTGTGTTGCCGGGTCTGGTGTTATTGAGACGATTGTTGCTGTTGGTGGATTGTTCCCTGCTTCATTTATCGTCAAATCCTCAGTTACCGGATCAGACCATGCACTCCCATTATCTCGAACTCTAAATGTTATCGTATGAGTTCCAAATGGGGATGGTGGAATATCTGTCGGACAAAATGCGGTTTTGGGTATGAAATTCGAACGTTAAATATATAACAAACCGGAACAAACTTGATTCATGTGTCTTGCAGTTCCAGCAAAGGTCTTGACGATCAACGGTAACGATGCGAAGGTGGATTTTGGTGGTACCTTAAGCGAGGTGAACATATCATTGGTTGAAGTTGATATAGGAGAATATGTAATTGTACATGCTGGTTTTGCGATAGAAGTGATGGATGAAGAAGAGGCAGAAGAGACCTTGAATTTGTGGAGAGAGATCTTGGAACACCCGGAAGTTACCGTTTTACAGGAAAATAAGTTTTAAATATAATGGGAACAGACGTAGGTATGGGTATAAATGTGGGTGAAAGTGTTGTTGATGAAAGGGGAAGAATAACAATCCCACGGCATCTTAGAGATAAATTTGGACTAAAACCTGGTAAGAACATCATAATAGAGGATAGGGGACATGAAATAGCCCTGAAGCCAGTAATATCTACGGATGACTTTATCAGGGAGTTGGAAGGATGTATAACAAAAGAGAATAAAATGTCTCATATCGATGTACTCAAACTGAAGGAGATTTGGGGCACGGATCATGATCACTGTTGACTCAAACATCTGGGCATACTATTTTGATGAGACAGCAAAGGAACATAATAGCGTTAAGCCACATCTTAGGAAAACAATTAAAAAAGAGAATATACTGATCAACACGGTTATCCAGATGGAAGTTGCACACTACCTCATCAAAGTGCTGGGGCCAATACTTGGCAAAGAGAAGATCGACGTCTTTCTTAGCTACCCCCTTAAAGTCGATGAGCTAACGCGAGAATCGATAACTAAATCAATTGAACTTCTACAGAGATATACACAGATGGGCATTGGTGGAAGAGATGCCACGATACTTCAGACAATGAAAAAGTATGATGTAACAAGACTGATGACACACGATAATGCACTGAAAAGAGTTGATTGGTTAGATCTTTTTGACCCGTGTGAAATATAAGAATCTGATAACTCAATCATGCACGAATTCTCGACGATGTCACAAATTGTGGATGCTATATTACAGGAAGCAAAAAAGCATGATGCAATTGATGTTAAAGAAGTACATTTAGAGATAGGTGAACTTACGTTTCTTTTAGAAGAACCGCTAAAGTTTGCTTATGAAATCTTATCCAAAGATTCTATTTTAGAAAGGTCCAAATTGATCGTCAAAGAGAAAAGAGCGATGGTCAGTTGTAATAGTTGTGGTTACGGGGGTGAAATTGATTATGATCAAACCTTTTCAATAGGCCCACATATGGGTTATCCAAGGTATCCAAAGATTTCATGTCCAGAATGTGACAGTCGTGTTGAGATAGTCGCCGGAAAAGAATGCACCATAAGAAACATCGTGATATGCGTAGAAGGTTAAAAGATGTTTAGATATAGAGACAGGGAGGTCGCAAAAAGGATTGTAGAGCGGCTGAAAGAACTCAATTTAGAGATCCGGATCATGCATGTCTGTGGCACACATCAGGATACATTGGTTCGGTTTGGATTGATTGATATGTTGAAAAAAGTTGGCGTTGAGATCAAACAGGGACCAGGTTGTCCGGTCTGCGTTACAACACCCATGGAGATCGAAGAAGCAATCACCTTAGCGAAAAAAGGAAGGACGATAGCTACCTTTGGGGACATGCTTTCAGTTCCAGGCGAGAATGGGTCTCTTTTTGATGTAAAAGCAGCGGGATGTGATATAAGAACAGTGTACAGTATAGGAGAGGGCATCGAGATCGCAAAGAAGACGGATAAAGATGTAATATTCATGGCGATAGGGTTTGAGACCACCACCCCAACTACCGCTTCTACCATCTTAAACAACCCGCCAAAAAATTTCTCGGTCCTGACTTGCCACAGGGCAATCCCACCTGCGATGGAAGTATTACTCAAAATGGGCGAGCTGAAAATTGATGGTTTCATAGACCCAGGGCATGTGAGCACGATTATAGGAACGAGGCCTTATGAGTTCATTTCAGAAACATACAATGTTCCTCAGGTAATAGCCGGATTTGAACCATTGGATTTGCTGATGGGCGTGTACATGATCGCAGGGCAGATAAAAAACGGTGAAGCAAAGGTGAAAATGAATACACAAGAGTGGTTAAAGAAGGGGGGAACAAAAAAGCATTGGCCATAATGGATGAAGTATTTTACCAGGATGATGTTTGCTGGAGGGGTTTTTCGCATATACCAAAAAGTGGCTTTTTCTTAAAAGAGGAATTCGAAAGGTATGATGCTAAAAAACGGTTCGAAGACGATTTAGATGAGTTGCATAAAAAAGAGTTTAAAGAGCCAGAAGGTTGCAGATGTGGTGAAGTTCTGCGGGGAATCATTTATTCCGATGAATGCCCACTCTTTGGACGGGTTTGTACACCAGATCACCCTGTTGGACCCTGTATGGTCTCAAGAGAAGGCAGTTGTAATATACTGCTTAGATATGGTAGATATGGATAGGGACAGATGCCACTCAAAAAAGATAGCAAAGACCTATAACAAGAAATTTCGTGTTTAGGATGACTCTAAACAGCTAAAAACGCACCCAATTAATATCCTGGCTCATAATTCAAAGTTTAAAGGCTTAATGATAAATAAAATAAAAATAATGCCTTGGCAAAGGCAGATGATAAAAAAACCAACTCGAAAATTAACTACAAAAGTATCTCAATCCTATTGAAAAGGCTCAATATCTTCGTGGAGGTCTACGCTTCCTATAGCATTCTTGACAATAAACAGGTCTGGTCCCATCCGGTTTAAACGGCACTTCCGTTTCCTGTCCACAATCCGCACAAATCACTTTGTGCATTTCTCTCGGGGGTCTGTTATACCCCTGTCTTTTCTCTTCATACATTTTTTAACACTATGCATTCTTCCTGCTTGCTATACTATAAATTTTTCTGTCTAATACCAAAATTTTCTCAGTTTTTTCCATGAATAAGATGAAACTGCATAAATTCAGAACATAGCTTTTCCACTTCATCGGTTAGCTTGACATTGTAATCTTTAGGAAAACAATCAGTATATGGTCTAAACTGGAAACGGTAATCCATCAGAACAATGATCCCAATATCCTTTTCACTTCTTATACCCCTGCCCGCTGCCTGAAGTGCCCTGTTCATCGCCGGATAAACGTAACCGTAGCACTTTCCCTTTTCCCTTCCAAATTTATTTACATAGTATCCCATCAAATTCTTTACATCAAGCGTTGGAGGGCCCAGGGGAACACCTACAACAATCACCACCTCTAAAATATTGTTCTCGTAATCAAATCCCTCTGAAAGCGAACCTGCCTGAACACCAAATAGAACACCGCCAGAACTTTTTAAAAGACTGTATAAACCGTTTTTCTGCTCTTTATTCATATCCCTCTGCTCGATTAGTATCTGTCTTTTCGTTTTTGCCGGAAGCCGTGATATGACACTTTGCATAAATGCATAAGATGGAAAAAACACCGCAGCACTTCCATTTACCCTTTTCAGTATCTCTGATATCTTATCAGCTATGCGCCCGTACATTGACTTACCCCGCTCGGCGTATCTGGTTGTCAACTCCTCTGTAACTAAAATCAGCCTATTTTTTTGGGGAAAAGGGGATTTATACTCCCTTAACAGCGTGCGTCTGGGATCCGCACCCAGAACCTCTGCATACATTTCCATGGGATAAAGCGTACCGCTCATCATTATAACCGAACTGGCATTTGACAGTATCTCCTCGCTAAGTGCAGAAGGATCAAGTAATTTATAGGATAGATTTGGAAAATTATCATTTTTAAATATCCGGGAGCACATTTCTTTTGTTGCCCAGCCATCAAAAAACTCGGCAACATCCATAATGTTTCGAGCCTGAGACTTAATACTTGATGCCCTTAAATCATCCACAAATTCCTCGTATCCGATGGGATCCAATCTGCTTTTGAGTATTTTTTCTATTTCGTTTATAATAGAGGACCTATCTATGTTTGTTTCTGAATTTTTTGGCACCTTTTTGATAAGAGTGTCGAATAAACGTCCAATGTCCGTTAAGTGCCTGTAAAGTATACGATCTAAATTTCTAATCTCACTTGAAGCATCTACAATATCATTTAGCGTCAAAATATCGCTTAACTGACTTCTTATCCTATCAGGAAGGTTGTGTGCCTCATCCACAATTATAACCAGGTTTTCTAATGATTTTCCGATACGTGGAAGTATTGTTTCAGAAATCTTTGAGAATATATAGTTGTAATCGCATATTATTATGTCTGCACTTTCCCCCACGTCAAGCGCCGTTCTATGTGGACATACACCACCTTTTGAACACAGATCACAAAGCTCCTCGACATGTAACACATTTTCTATTATTTTGTTTGCAATATCGGGATCGTGCCTCCTGAAATAACTGCAACTTTTGGTTTTCTGTTCGATTTTGCAAAACTCATTGAAAAATGCAAAATGTTCCTTTGATACACTTCTTGGGCACATGTTCTGCTTTGAAATGATATCTACTGCACAAAAATCAACTTTTGAATAATCTTTTATCAGTTTAAGCGTTTCAATGGCTATTTTGTGCTGCGATTGCTTCGGGGTTAGAAAAATAACTGTTTTTTCTTCTTGCAGGGCGTATTCAAGAGATGGTGCCAGGACAGCAACAGTTTTACCAATTCCGGTTGGGGCATGCGCAATTAGATTTTTGCCTTCCGAAAGTACACACCTTACATCTGATAAAAATTCTCTCTGACCGTTTCTTATCTTTGGGAAAGGAAATAGATCCATGGGCTCTTTTTACATTTTTATTTTAATTGTATATAAATTGCGATTTAGAAGTACCAACATAAACGTTTAAGATAGTTCGAGTAAAGTGTATAAAATCGTGTTTGAGAAAATTCCTACGGTGCCAAAAGGAGATGAGTTGATAGATAAGGCATTTTCCCGTGCAAATCGTGCCGGCCGGGGAAAAAGGGTAAGGGTATCTGCCGAAAGATCGAGGATTAAAACAGCCTCCAACATACTTTCGGATAATCTCAAAAACATCGTGCGAAGGTTCCCAAACTTTGATGATCTTTCCTTGTTTTACCTTAACTTGGCTGATGTCGTGGTGGGGGTTGACTCACTGAAGATTTCACTTGCATCCGTTCAGTGGGCATCCGAAAAAATCCACAAACTTTCATATGAGTATCTTTCAAGAATCAGGGACAATAAGGACATAGATCCTGTTATCGTTCGAAAGCAGGCATTTGGTAGGATGGCTTCAATAATAAAGGAAATTGATTCGGACCTAAAATTTTTAGGTGAGGCAAGAAATAAGCTGAGGAAATTACCAACTGTCAGTGATTTACCAACAATTGTAGTTTGCGGGTTTCCAAACGTGGGTAAGTCAAGTTACATGTCTAGGGTATCAAGTGGCAAGCCAAAGATCGACACATATCCTTTTACCACAAAAGGAATCAGTGTCGGGCTTATATTCAGGGATAGTGATAGGTATCAGATAATAGACACACCCGGTTTATTTGACAGGCCACTTTCAAAAAGAAACAAGATTGAGCTTTTGGCCATACTGGCTTTGAAATATCTGGGTGATGTCATTTTGTTCATTATAGACCCGACCGAGACATGCGGATACACACTCAAAGAACAGTTAAGCCTGAAAGATGAACTAAAAAGAGAGCTTGATATTCCCATGATTGTTGTTACTAATAAGAATGATATGGCTGATGATATTAAAGCATGTGAGGTTGTAAAAGATGGTAACGTTTCTGATATGTCCATGTCTTCGCTGACGGGTGAAAATGTGGATGAAGTCGTATCCAGATTGTTTGAAATAATTTTGGGGCCTTAATAAAACTATTTTGTTATGGCAGAACGCAAATTGTAATACAGCGCATTGATTTTTTCTCTATCGATTCTGTCTGGTATTTTTAGAAATGATCTTAAATCCATCTCATCAAATCGTGGATAATTAAGCAAATTGTCATAATTTTTAGTCAGATGGTAGTGGTAATGCCCATAAGCATAGATTAAAAAATAGAT
>DAOWMC010000214.1 GCA_030643285.1 Methanobacteriota archaeon
AGTGCATCGGCATGGTCCCTGTATTCTGAGGCTATTACAAAATCATCAATGAATCCAACGTTTTCGTGCCTTTTTGAGATCCAGTTTATGTCAATCGTAACTTTTGCCCTTCCTACATTTTTACCATCGACTGACAGGATAAAGAACTCCTCTTCGAGTCCCTTTGAGGAGAATAAACTGAATAGAGGGGCATAGCTTTTATCACCCCTAAATGCCTCATGTTCCACCTTAGTCCATACCATCTTTCCTCCTTTCAATGAAGAACCAAGTGATGTTATCTCTTCACTCATGATGCTGATTATTATATCCTTTATTCAAATATATATCGATTTTATATATTGATTCTGAGCTTGAACATTTTCTTAAAAGGAGTATTGGACATCGATTTTTATAATCCCATCTAAAAAGGCTGATAAGAATTGAAGCTTTCAGCGATGAAACGGGCTGGGCTACCGGGTGGATGAGATTCAAAATGAAAAATGAAGGGAAATAAGAAAAAAAGATTCAAACTTTCCCAAAAGTATCAATCGATGAAGAGATCACAGCGGCTCTCTTTTGTCGTTTTTAGTATTGTATGGGGAATTACCCTACTAACTCCATCAATTGCCCTTATCTTATCTAATAGTCCGGATGTCTCCTCTGTCGTCCTGCATCTTGCATAAATTGAGAAATCATAGTCCCCAACAATATTACAGACCATAAATATTGATTCGATCTCATTTAGATTTTGTCCAACTTCTTCTTGATTGGCTTTTGGATCTGTCTGGACAGCGATGCAAAGTGAGTTTTTAAATCCAACCTTTTCCCAGTCGATTATTGTGGTGAATCCAAGTATCACTGAATCATCAATCATTTTTTTTATCCTTGAACTCACAGTTGTGGTGCTTACACCAAGATTTCCTGCGACCTCTCTAAATGATAACCTCGAATCCTTTAAAAGCAGATCCAAGATCTTTAAGTCCAGTTCTTTTAGTTTGTTATTCATCTACCCATTCATAAATCCTTAATATCAGAAAGTTGCCGTTACATCATATTCATCTACAATATCCATAACTTTTTCCACTGAAATTAGTGATAGGCCCTCTATCGTCTTATCGGTTTTAATCCCTCTTTCATCAAGATCTTCCCTAACACAAAAGATCGTGCATTCCATATCTAAAAGATCTGAAATTGCCTCTCTATTTGATGGCATCTCTATAGCGTCTGACATCTGGGTGGTTAATGCATTAAAAACTCCATCTTCTATCATTAAGACATTGGACTTTTCAATGATCCCACCTGCAATCTGTGATAAAGCCAGGCGAAATCCTGCAAATGCTTCTTCTGTTCCATATGGTGGTTTTGTAACAATTGTAAGTATTGATTTTGCCATAACATTACCTCCCGAGTGTTATCATCTTTTCACTTTTCCATATAAAATCGGTGAGATCATTTGTCAAACTACCTATCTTCCCACCCTTAATTTCATCACCCCTTTTTAACCCCCTTGCAGTCAAGCAGGTCTCGCAAACTGAAATTTTTACGCCATCTTCAGCCAGTTCTTCTAAGTATTTTCCCGTATTTGGAAAACGCTTGGGATTCTGACCCTCTTTTATTGCAGTCACACTTTCCCCGTATAAGAATATGCAAACCCCGTAACCTTTTGATCTGGCAGCTCGAGCAAGCTTTGTTGCGACAATTGAATCCATATTCATCATTGTGCCCGATTTTAATAAAATTGTAAGTGTTTTTACCATCTTATCACCTCTAAAGTGTTATTATTTGGTCACACTCTTCCATCAACACTTCAACGATTCTTTCATAATCTACCGCATTAACAGAATCTGAAAATTCATCAAAACCTCGTGCTTTCAGGTCATCGCTTGCTGCATATATTTTAGCACAAGTGTCAAGAAGATTCTTTAATTTTTCTTCAACTACCGCCCAGTATACACCATCCTCTAAAAGAATAACTGATCTTTTTTCATATTTTGCAAGAGTTTTAATGAGGCCAGTGGAATCGACCTCATACGGAGATTTTAAGATTACAAACGCTATCGATTTCATTTGAATCATCCAATAAACAATTGCACGTCTGAATCAGCAGCAATATCTAAGAATTTTGCGGCACCTACAATTTCCGCTCCTTCCACAAGATCACTTTCCTTTATGCCCATAATCTTCATTGTAGTACTGCATGCGTAAAGATGAATGCCAAGCTCTTTTGCTGTTTCAATTTGCTCTTTTAGGCTTTCTACTCCCGCACTTTTCATTCTTTTTTCCATCATCCCTGTAAAAAGTCTAAAGATCCCTCCCATTTTTGGTCTTGCTCCCTTTTTTAGAATTGAAAGCCCGAAAAACGTGAAGAATATGTAGACATCCATTCCCATCGATGCTGCTGTAACGCCCATTATAAAAGGCATCATCGCTTTATCAAACGTTCCTTCCGAAACGACCATTGCAACCTTTTTTGTTTCTGTCATTTTTAACCTCTCTACTCTTTTTTTCTTATGTAGAACTTCATTGTTTTACCTTCTTCCTCTACCCCCATATACTCATTTCCAGTCCGATTGCACCAGGCAGGAACATCTTCTTTTGCACCGATATCATCTGATAAAAGCAGAAGTACCTCCCCTACTTTTAGATCTTTTGCCTTTTTTGCTAGTTTAACTATTGGCATGGGACATGACAAACCCAATGCATCAAGTGTTTCATTTGCTTCCATATTATCACCTTTGTGAACATTTGTCCAAATATTAAATATATCTGGACATTTATTCAATAATATATTATAAGATGGTTATATGTACATAAATCTTTTGGAAAAACCGTGATGTGAATTTTTCTTTGGGGGCTCTTAAAAAACGTATTTGTATAGCTGATGTGAAA
>DAOWMC010000056.1 GCA_030643285.1 Methanobacteriota archaeon
GTTCGATTATTTCATCACCAGTTGATATTATTGCAACCTTTGGCTTTTTGTAGACCAAAACACGCTCCAATCCGATTGCAGCTAAAACACCGGTCTCCCTCTGTGTAAGTTTTGTCCCGCGGCGTATAACTGTCTCCCCCCGCATAATATCTGCGCCTGCCGCCATAATATTTTCACCTGGTACACAGGACCTAAATATATCGATCTCGCCGCACTTATCATTTATATCTGTGTATTCGACCATTACTACCGCATTTGATCCGTAAGGCACAGGTGCACCGGTGGCTATACCAACACAGGTCCCGCCCTGTATCGAAAGATCACTTTTTTGTCCAGCGCTTATCTCTCCTTTAAGCTTCAGCCTTACAGGATTTTGATCATCCGCATAAAAAGTGTCTTCTGCCAAGACTGCATACCCATCCATCGAGGCCCTGTCAAATGAAGGAACGTCTATGGGGGAGATTATATCCTCAAATACGATCCTTGAAAGCGCATCATAAAGATCGATCTCTTCTTCTGATATGCGCACGTCGATTGAGTCTATAATCCTTTTTGCCTCTTCCAGCGATTTTACATCCAAAAATTCTTTTCTTTCCATCCAAACTTCCAAATCAACCCTTTTTTAACACCTTTTGTACATTCACACCGATTTCAGTCAGATTATCAACAACCGTTATTCCTGCGTCCTTCCAGACTTTTATCTTTTCAGCTGCTGTTCCTTTTCCGCCAGAGATTATTGCACCGGCGTGCCCCATCCTCTTTCCAGGTGGTGCCGTCCTTCCTGCGATAAAACCTACCGCTTTTTTATCCATTCCTTTTATGATCTTTGCGGCTTCTTCCTCTGCTGTTCCCCCAATCTCGCCGATTATAACGATCAATTCTGTATCAGGATCGTCCTTGAATAGCTTTAGCAGGTCCACAAATGTTGAACCAACGATAGGGTCACCACCTATACCTATTGATGTTGATTGGCCTATTCCAAGCTCGGTCAACTGCCAGATTGCCTCGTATGTAAGCGTTCCACTTCTTGATATTACACCTACCCCACCCTTTTTGTGAATGAAGCTTGGCATAAAACCGATCTTTCCAACTTCAGGTGTTGTCAATCCGGGGCAATTGGGGCCAATCAAGTGTGCATTAGATCCTTTTAATGCCTTTTTAACCTTTACCATCTCAAGAGCAGGAACACCCTCTGTCAGGCATACGATAAGCTCGATTCCCGCTTCAATCGATTCCAATATCGCATCAGGTGCAAAAGCTGCTGGCACGTAAATTCCAGATGCGTTAGCCCCCTCCTTTTCCACAGCATCGATTACCCTGTTATAAACCGGAATCCCATCCAAATCCTGTCCACCCTTTCCTGGTGTGACACCGGCTACAACGTTTGTTCCGAATTTTATCGCTTCCCTCGTATGGAAAGAACCTTCACCACCGGTTATTCCCTGAATAACAATTTTACTATCTTCGTTTAATAAAATACTCATATTTACACCTCCGAAGCTGCAAGAGAAACCACTTTTTTAGCCGCTTCATCCAGACTTTGTGCAACCTCTATTTTAAGACCGGAATCATTCAAAAGTGCCTTTCCTTCCTCTACATTCGTGCCCTGTAATCTAACCACCAATGGCAGGCTCATATCAAGATTCTTAGCCGCTTCTATAAGGCCATTTGCGACACGATCACAGCGGAGTATGCCCCCAAATATGTTTACAAGGATCGCCTTAACATTTTTATCGGATATCAGAATACTAAACGCCTTTTCTATCTTTTCGGAAGAAGCGCCCCCACCAACATCAAGGAAATTAGCAGGTTCACCACCAGCCAACTGTATAAGGTCCATCGTCGCCATTGCAAGTCCTGCTCCGTTTACCATACATCCAACGTTCCCATCAAGTTTTATGTAGTTCACACCAAGGTCCGAGGCCTGCCGCTCAAGTGGCTCTTCTTCTTCCAGGTCACGCAATTCCTTAATGTCAGGATGCCGGTAGAGCCCGTCATCATCAAAGTTTATCTTTCCGTCAAGTGCTATAAGTTCACCTTCCTTTGTTATGATAAGTGGATTTATCTCAACCAGACTTGCATCTTTTCCTATTACAAGGTTGTACAGGTTGTTTAATAGCCTGGTGGCCTTTTTTGCTCCATCTTTATCAAGCCCCATACCATATGCGATCTTTCTTCCCTGATAAGCAGAAAAGCTACCGACAGGGTTTGCACTTACCTTCACAATCTTTTCAGGGGTCTGGGCTGCTACCTTCTCAATTTCAACGCCGCCTTCAGACGAGCCCATTATAACAGGCTGTTCCTCCTTTTGTGATCGGTCAATAACAATTCCAAGGTAAAGTTCCTTTTCAATATCCAGAACCTCTTCTACTAAAACCTTGTTTACTGTTTTTCCTTCCGGACCGGTCTGGTGAGTCACCAATTTTGAGCCGAGCATTTCTTTTGCAATTTTGTACGCCTCTCCTGGAGAGCTGGCAATTTTAACCCCTCCGCCTTTTCCCCTGCCCCCTGCATGTATCTGGGCCTTGATAACAACCTTGCCTATGTCTTCTGCGATCTTTTTAACCTCATCGGGGGTACTTGCAACATCACCTTTCGGTGTTGGTATTTTAAAATCATTAAATAGCTTTTTGGCCTGGTACTCATGTATTTTCATAGTCCTTAATTAAAAAAAGACACCAATATATATTTTCGGTTATTAACCTTTCTGTTTTTCAAACTTTATATATGGCAAGTCATCTATTATGGTAATTATCTCTTCTCGCGTTATTCTCAAAACCTTCTTTGAAAGGCTTATAATCTCTTCAAATTCCACCCTTTCACATTCACGTAAAAGACTTATCGCCCTGACCACGATACTTCGTTGCTTTTCGACTTCTCTTGTCTGGTACGTTCTTATAGCACGCAAAAAATCAATCTTTCTGAATTCGGGCCAGTATGGAGCACAAAAGTATGCAGCACACTCATTTCCACTTGCCTGCCATGGAAGAAAGTTAGATGTGCGAGTCTCCCCACCTGTTCTGATTATAAGATCAACATCGGTTTGTATGGGCTCCGAACCTGCGTACAGGTGGTCAGATATTGTATCGGGGGTGATATCCTCACTTTTTAATTCACCCTTTTTAACCTTTTCTGCTATACTTATCGTCGTATCAACGATCTCCTGACGCCCCCCATATGCAATTGCCACGTTCAGAAAGTATTCATTGTAATCTTCTGTCGATTTTTCTGCCTGTCTGACCGCATTCAAAAGTTCTGGTGATAAAAGACCAAGATCACCAACCAACCTGACCCTTACCTTGTTTTTATGAACCCTCTTGTCAGAACAGATCTGCTCAAACTTCTTTTTCATCATATTAAGTAGATATTCCCGTTCCTCTTCGTTTCTACTGAAATTTTCAGTTGAAAATGCATAAGCGGTCAGTTGTACAATTCCAAGTTCTTTCCCCCAGTCCAATGCTTTTTCCAACGTATCAACACCAAGGGAATGACCTGTAAGGGTTTTTTCACCAATTTTTTCTGCGTATCTTCTGTTACCATCCATTATTATTGCTATATGCCCGGGAAGAGGTTTTTCCAATACCTCATTTGTCAAAAGCCGCTCATAACTCGTATATAAGACATTTCTAACGTAATCAAGCAGCATTTAATAACCTCAATATAGCAATTTCAATAATTCTCAAGCACAGATTTTAATTGTTCTTTATGACAGTCCTTGAGCAGATAAATGTTATGTTTTTTTGAAACGTCAACGCTCAGTATTCCAAGTTTAGTGTTCATTGAACCAACCATGGCCGAAATGCCCCTGTAATTAACCTCATATTCTGAATCCAAGCGAGAGAAGATTTCATGTGTGGTGAAGCTTCCACCCGACAAAAACAGATTAAGGGTGGCTTTTCGCAAACCTGTTCCATCCTTCTTCAGATAATTTTTTAACCGCTCTTTAACTTCCGTATCACCGGAATTTGGTATCAACAACCCCTTCTGTAGACCAGACATTGTACCCCCAAAGAACTACTAAATGATAATAGAGATAAACCTTACCTTTTGAATTTGGCAATTTACTCAAAGCAACTTTTGTTTATCTGCAAACTTTTTAACTTTTTTTATCGAATCTTTTGCTACACCCATATATTCCTTTAACGATCTCTATTCGATCACCTCTTTATTTTCCTTTTATATGGACGTTATCACAAACTCGCAATAATCATCACCCATCGCCTGACATTTGGTCTCCCTGCCATTACATGGTTTACCTAAGATTTTTTCAATAATTCCGGTTACGGCACCACGCTCCACATGGCATACAGGCACATCCGATTTGCCCACACTGCTCGACGTAAGAAGGCCCTTCATATGAACCACTATTTCTTCACCTTCCAAATCAACTTTTACAACCTCACACCTGCCATAACCGGCAATAGAGATTAAGTCGTCAATCAGGCTAACTGAATTTTCTTTGGATTTTAGGGCTTCTTTTCCATACAGTTTTTCGGCTATATCATATAAAACGGAACTTGATTTTTTTGCACCGATGTAAAGTGCGCTTGCCGCCCCACCTTTACCCGAAATTTCTGTTAAACCAATGTACAATTCCGAAAACATAGCAGCCGGAACCATCGCAACTCTATCGCCCTTGAACAGTAAATGCCCCTCTTTTGGATGCATCCTGAAATATTTGGCCAACCTTAAATTTCTTAGAAAGCCCACTTGTATCGTCCTCCCCCTCTGCGATTATAGCTATCAGTTTATCCCTCATCCTATATCAATTTTTGTCAGAATCAAACTATTCATCACTACCGGTTATAATAAATTCACAGTACTCATCGCCCATCGCCTGGCACTTGACTTCTCGACCGGTACATGTTTTTCCTGTGATACATTCTATAATTCCGGTTAGAACACCACGTTCCACATTGCATACAGGTACATCGGATTTATCCACCCCACTTGATGTAATAAAGCCACGGACCCGTATTACCACCTCTGGCTTTTCAAAATCAACCTTTAACGCTTCTGCTTTTCCGTAACCTGATATTGACATCAGTTCTTCCAGGGTTTTTCCAAAAGTATCTTCAGACTTTATATCTTCTTCTCTGAACAGTTTTAACATCAATCTGTAGATTGATTTACTCGATTCTTTGGATCCCGTATAAAGTGCGCTTGCCGCCCCACCTTTTCCAACAATTTTTGTTAATCGCTCATACAATTTACCATAAGTATCTGGTGGAGTCAGAATTAATCTCTCACCTTTGTACAGTATATGCCCCTCTTTTGAACGTATTCTAACATGCGCCATCAGTTTAAGATATTTCAAAAAGCTCAATTATATCCCCCCTATCATAGATATTTATTTCATGTTCTACCTATCATATCAAATTTTGCCAAAATTTAGTCAATCCCCCAACACATTTTTTAAGGGGATTCGTTATCTAAAATCATCCTCATGTCCTCAATCTTTCTCTCGAATTCTCTCAATCTAATATCCATGTGGATGACATAGGCGATCAAAATTCCCCATACAATCAAACTTGCTGCCAAAATAGCCTCTAAACTCATTTTTCGCCTCCTTTAGCCATATCCTGAAGCTTTTTATACTCTCTTTCCAGACTTTTGAATTTAACATCCCACCACAAAAGATAGGTATATAAAACCACCATTGCAACGGTCAGGCCCAATATAACAAGCCACATCTGCCCTGTCAGACCAATGGTCCCGGATTCGGGGTGTAGTGTAGACCAGACTTTTGTCGATATGTAGGTCAGCGGTACGGTGGCATATCCGAAGATCCCAAGAACCGAAGAGACCATCGCTTTTGTTTCATCCTCATCTATTGCTGACCTGAGTGAGAGGTATGAAGCGTAAACAAACCAGAGTATAAGTGTGGTTGTCTGCCTTGGGTCCCAGTTCCAGTATGCGCCCCACGCAGCATTTGAAAATATTGCCCCTGCTATAAGTGTCAGGGAGCAAAACATCAAACCGAGTTTGGCCGAACTGCTTGCAATGCCATCATACTTTGAATCCCTGCCCTTAAGATATAAGATACTTGTCACAAGTGTAACGGTAAAAGCAATATATGTCACAATCGCAAATGGAAGGTGTAAAAAGAATATCCTGTATGCGTCACCAAGTTCCTGTACAGGTGGGAGTGCCACAAATACAAAATAAAAGCATATTGAAATTAAAACGTACAAAGAGCCCAGTATAATCATATTTTTTTTTGGTTTCATTTTACCATCGTTTTTTTCTTTTAACCATTGTTATCTATCTGATTAGTTATAAATAGTGCCATACGACCTACACCCCAATTCCCATAATACCTGATTAATATTTCCCTCACCTCCTCTCTACAACTCATTAACCAGATCTATATATTCCACAACCAGTGACCTACTCATCCCCGTCGCAAAGGATATATCTTCCACCGACATCTCCTTTTTCAAACAGGACAGGACACGATCAAAGTCGTTAAGGTACCTGTCAACCACTTCAGGACTATAAAACGTCTCTTTTGCAATATCAGGCTATCCTTTTTCTCTGAAGATCGAATTTGTAGGGGTGACGAAAGCCAGATCAGATTCGATTTAACCTCATTTCAAAATCTTATCCATAATATTCATAAACCTTTTATTGCTTATCGGATGATGTGCAATCGCTTTTCCATCGTAAATCATACAGAAGGTTCCAAACGGACACGGACTGTTTTGAGCTTCCTCGCTACTCTTTAGACTGATTATTTCTGGCTTTAAGCCGTATTCTTTCTTTCTTTGCAGTCTCATATATCTCATTAACATTTTTTACGGTGTATGGGCATTGATCCGCCCTGATTATCGTGAGGCCTTTGCCATACTGACTTAATCTTTTTTCCCAGTCTCCTTTAAATTTTGGTGTGGGGGCATTTTCATTAAATTTTTTTACAAGTAATAGTACATCAGTTAAATATTTGAACTTATAAGTACATATCCCTCTTTGGTGATCTCTATGTGGAATTTACCAAAAGGAGAAGATTTCCTCCCAAGAGTTAGCATCCAGGA
>DAOWMC010000142.1 GCA_030643285.1 Methanobacteriota archaeon
ATCCGGTAAAGAATACGCAGGTAGCGAACAGGCACTGTCTCCCGAATGAACACCGGCCTCTTCTATATGTTCCATTATTCCTGCAATCATCACCTCTTTACCATCACACACCGCATCCACATCGATCTCGGTGGCATTTGTTAAAAATTTATCAATTAATACGGGATGATCCGGTGATGCTTGAACGGCAGTTTTAAGATAGTTGGTCAGTGCCTCATCATCGTAGACAATCTCCATTGCACGACCACCAAGCACATAGGAGGGGCGCACAACCACCGGATACCTGATTTTGTTTGCCACTGAAAGGGCCGTTTCAATCTCAACAACCGTATCATTCTCTGGCTGCTTGAGGCCCAGTTTATGCAAAAGATTCTTGAATCTCTTACGATCCTCCGCCCTATCAATGGCATCAGGAGAAGTACCTATGATTGGAACACCCGCTTCTTCAAGCGAGACAGCAAGTTTCAGGGGGCTCTGCCCACCAAACTGTACGATTACACCATAGGGTTTTTCCTGCTCCACGATGTTCAATACATGTTCATATGTTAACGGCTCGAAATAGAGCCTGTCAGATGTGTCATAATCTGTGCTTACCGTTTCCGGATTACAGTTGACCATTATCGTCTCATAATGGTCTTTTTTAAGGGCAAAAGAGGCATGAACACAGCAATAGTCAAATTCTATTCCCTGACCGATTCTGTTAGGCCCGCCTCCAAGGATTACAATTTTTTTATTATTGGTGGGAGCCGATTCGCACTCGGTCTCGTAGGTGGAGTACAAATAGGGGGTGAATGCCTCAAATTCGGCTGCACACGTATCCACCCTCTTAAAAACAGCCTTGATATCCACCTTCATCCTAAAACTACGAATGTCTTTTTCAGTTAGGTCAAGTAATGTCGAAAGGCGTATGTCACTGAATCCCATCTCTTTTAACATACGGATATGTGCTATAGTCGAAGCTTCGGGGGATCTCTTTTTCATCCCTTTAACCAGGGATTTTTTGTTTTCAACTACCCAGCGCTCTTTTTCAATAATCTGGGCAATCTGATCCAAAAACCAGGGGTCTAATCCGGTTTTTTTGTAAATCTCTTCAATGGAAATTCCTGCACGCAGTGCATCAGCAATCTGCCATACTCTTTTTGAATTCGGCCGGGTTATGTCCCTGATAATCTTTTCACGTGTTGATGGGTCATCTAATTTTGTAAAAATACCTTCAAAGCCATATGAATCTATCTCTAATGACGAGAGCGCTTTTTGCAAGGACTCTTTAAAGGTACGGCCAATTGCCATTGCTTCACCAACTGATTTCATCTGGGTGCCAAGAACATCACCCGCATGAATAAACTTTTCAAAGGTGAATCGAGGGACCTTTGTTACCACATAATCTATTGTTGGTTCAAAGGCGGCATATGTCTCTTTGGTTATATCATTTGGAATCTCGTCCAATGTGTAACCAACAGCAAGTTTGGCAGCTATCTTGGCTATGGGAAAACCAGTTGCTTTGGAAGCAAGTGCCGATGATCTGGAAACGCGGGGGTTCATTTCAATTACAACCATTTCCCCATCGTTTGGGTTTATGCCAAACTGTATGTTCGAGCCTCCCGTATCCACCCCAATCTCACGGATTATTTCAATGGATGCATCTCGCATGAGCTGATATTCCTTATCAGTTAGCGTCTGAGCTGGAGCAACGGTAATTGAATCCCCCGTATGCACACCCATTGGATCAAAATTTTCAATTGAACAGATTATCACAACGTTATCTGCGCGGTCACGCATAACTTCAAGTTCATACTCTTTCCACCCAAGTACACTTTCTTCCAAAAGGAGCTCGCCGACAGGGCTGACATCAAGTCCCCACTTTAGCTGAGAATCGAATTCCTCTATGTTATAGGCAACAGATCCGCCTGTTCCACCAAGGGTGAATGAAGGGCGGATAATAACAGGAAAACCAATCTCGTCAATAATTTTTCTGCCCTCTTCCAGGGATCTTACATATCCACTCTCAGGTACTGAAAGATTGATGTTTTCCATGGCCTTTTTGAATAAAAGGCGATCTTCTGCCTTTTTTATCGCATCGAATTTTGCCCCGATAAGTTCTACATCGTATTTATCTAAAACTCCCATCTCCACAAGAGAGACAGCCACATTCAGACCGGTCTGACCCCCCATTGTAGGTAAAAACGCATCAGGTGTCTCCTGTTCAATTATCTTTGCTACGACCTCTGGAGTAATGGGCTCGATGAAGGTTCTATTTGAAAAATTGGGATCAGTCATAATTGTGGCAGGGTTTGAGTTTACAAGAACTACCTCGTAGCCCTCCTCAAGCAAGGCTTTGCATGCCTGCGTTCCTGAATAGTCAAATTCACATGCCTGCCCTATAATTATGGGGCCTGAACCCACAAGGAGTATCTTTTTTATGTCTGTTCTCTTTGGCATTTACACTCTTTCCTCAACTCTGTGAATCCTTTTGGCACTATCTAAAAATCCTAAGATATTTAAACTTTTCATCCACCCTGGATTTGTCACAATGCCTTTTTTAACTCCAATAGCTCTCTTTCCAAATATTCCAGATATTCTCTTTCCCCTATAGCAAACCTCCATCCATCCGGAACTTCTTTATAAAAAGCCCCTGAAATGGCACCCACCATGCTTGCTATTGTATCTGTATCTCCACCAAGCCTAACTGCACTAATTACCGCTTCTTTGAAATTTTTAGTGTTATAAAAGATAGAAATGGCACAAGGAACCGATTCATGCGTTTGAATTCCAACACCCATTGTCCCTGGTAGTTTTTCTGCAGGAGTATTTAAAGCAACCTCTATTAGTTCATCAATCTTTGGAAAATCAGTTTGAGTTCCAAATTTTCTGCCTTCTCTTGCACCTTTTATACAGGCATTTATACAGTCGTCCTTATCCAAGTTTTTAATAGCGGCATCAACTGTTAGAGAAATGCAACACGCCCCCGATACTGCCACATCTGTACCGTGGGTAACCTTGGATGCTTCGACTGTTTTTTCAATAATCTTATTGCAGCAAAAAAGTCCGATTGGTGAGGCCCTCATCGCAGCGCCATTTGTTGTTCCCACACTTGAACTAACGTTTACATCAGATTTTAGCATACGTATTGCATTTGAGGTTGATGGGCCTATCCTTCTCAATTTTTTCTCATTTGAAATGATCTTTTTTGCAATTTCCTTTCTAATAACATCCTTTTGTTCAATAATACTCTCCGCAACTAAAATAGTAAGAATCGTATCATCTGTAATCTCCGGATTTTTAAAAAAATCGTTGTTTTTCCATATTTTTTCTATTTGAGGTGCCGGGTACCCTTCAAAAGGTTCCCCAAGCGCATCTCCAATTGCCAAACCTATCAGGCATTTGGATTCATCTTTAGGCACATCATTTTTCATCTTTATCATCGCTTATCCGGATATCCTCAATTTTTTTAATCTCGTAAACTTGTACCCGGTTACATCTATTTTTTGATACTTTGTCGGTCATTCTTTCAATGACCTGCTTGACCATTTCCGGTTCGTCTTCCGTATCCCAATCAATGCACGTTTTGCCAGTTTTATCCTCGACAAAACCAAATACAACATAATCCCAATCAAGAACCTCTACCAAAAATGATATTTTATCGGTCACATCCATCACATCCGTTTGAACTACTGGACCTACTATCTGCTCAAATATTATTAGCCTTTTTAAAAAGATTTAAGATTCATAGATGCCACGGTACTATACAAGGGGATGATCCGCACTGCTGCTCCGGTAGTGTAGCTCGGCCAATCATTTCGGCCTTTCGAGCCGAGGACTCGGGTTCAAATCCCGACCGGAGCATATTTTTCAATTGACGCAAGCATTAAATGTTTGGGCCAAAAACAATTTCTTTTGCATTGAAGCTTTCATTTTACTGATTTTTTTACTAAAAACAACGTAACTATTCACCCCCCAAATTCCACCTAAAACATTCAGTTTTTTCAGCCAATACCATAGATTAATTTCCCCTTACGCAACAGGCAGAAATGGAACAAATGGCTTTCCACCGAACACCGCTAAAATTGCATCAATGACAGAAAGCTTGTTCTTTACGAGGTCTGTAAA
>DAOWMC010000151.1 GCA_030643285.1 Methanobacteriota archaeon
CTGGATAGTGCCAGGATGGAACTTCCAAAAGAAAAGTTGATCGATCTAAAAGCTGCAAATGTCAGATCACTGTACCCGCTTGACTACCTAAGCGATATGAGTAAACCCATTTCAAAATCAGATAAGATTTGCATAGATATAGGAAAGGATTATCCGCTAATGATTTCATTTTCAATTGCAGACGGGAAGGGAAAAGTTCAATATTTACTTGCCCCAAGAATCGAAGCAGATTGAAGGATTTAATACATCGATAGGGGTTATTTCGATTGGAAAATATTAAAGTAATATCTTTTGATGCGGACGGAACGCTTGTAGATCTTAAGTTTGTTGACCTTGTCTGGAACTTTGGTGTACCTAAATTATTTGCAGAAAAAGAGGGTATCGATTTTGAAAAAGCAAAGAAATACACAAAAAAAGAGTATGACAAGGTTGGGGAAAACTCGATAAAATGGTATGATATATCCTACTGGTTCGATTATTTTGATCTTGGGGAAAGCTACACGGACCTTATAAAAAGCTTATCGATGGAGGTGGAGATCTATGAGGAGGTCTCCTTAGTATTAGAGGAACTCAGTGATGAATATGAACTTGTGATTTCCTCAAACGCCCAAAGAGAATTTCTGGATGTTGAGATTGAAAGTATAAAGGAGCACTTTAGCCATATTTTCTCATCAACGACTGATTTTAGACTGGTGAAAAAGACCCCTGATTTTTATGAAAAGGTCTGCAGGGTTCTGGATGTTTCACCGGATGAAATGGTTCATGTTGGCGATCATTGGAACTTTGATGTGATTTGTCCAAAGAAACTTGGAGTTACTGCGATATATCTGGATAGAAACGGAAAAAATGTACCTGATAACGGGCATAATCTGGTTGTTAATAATCTGGAAGAAATGTTAAAGTTGTTATAAAAGCAATGGAAGTATCAAAAATGGCAGAAAAGATAAGGTTGGGATTTGTTGTATCCGAATTTAACCGGGATATAACAAGCCAGATGGAGATGCTTGGAAAAGAGCATGCAGAGTTCCTCGAGGCAAGTGTCAATCGTACGGTGTATGTGCCCGGGGTTTACGATATGCCTCTTGCAGTCAAAACTCTGGCAAAGGACAAAAGTATAGATGCAGTAGTCACGATAGGTTGCGTAATCGAAGGTGCCACGGGACACGATGAGATTGTGGTTCAGCATGCTGCAAGAAAGATTATAGATCTATCACTTGAATTTGAAAAACCAATATCGCTTGGAATCTCTGGCCCCGGGATGAGTAGAATGGAGGCACATGAAAGGGTCGATTATGCAAAAAGGGCTGTCGAGTCGGTAGTGAAGATGGTAAAGAGGTTAAGATAAAAGGCCGTATCGCAACGTAACCTTAAATGGAAAAAAATTTAAGTATATAGAATTACTCTTGGAAGATAATGGACTACATCATCACAGAGAAACATAACACTGCAAAGAGGATTGCAAACATATTATCCCGGGGGCGCGCAAAAGTAAAAAAAGTATCCGGTGTGGATACATACGAATTCGATGATAAAGCTATACTCGGGTTAAGCGGGCATGTGGTTGGCGTTGATTTTCCTGAAAAGTACAGCAGGTGGAGTTTTTACACCCTTGAGAATCTTATAGATTCAAAACTTGTACAGATCCCCACCCAAAAAAAGTTTATAACCGCGCTGAAGAAGATAGCAAAAGATGCAAATCTTGTTACAATAGCCACGGATTTTGATAGAGAAGGGGAATTTATTGGCCTGGAAGCCTTGCGAATCATAAGAGAGGTAAATCCTGATGTGAAGGTCAATCGAGTGAGGTATAGCTCCATAACAAAATCGGAGATTGAAGAATCATTTTCATTACCCACCGATCTTGACTACAACCTTGCATCCGCATCAGAGGCTCGTCAGATAATCGATCTGATCTGGGGTGCGGTTCTGACAAGATACGTTTCGCTTTCTTCGGGAAGGCTCGGTAAAAGTTTTCTTTCGGTGGGCCGGGTCCAATCACCTACGCTTTCTCTTCTTGTGAAAAGGGAAAGGGAAATCCAGTCTTTTGTTCCAAAGAAATACTGGGAAATATCTGCAGAACTTAAAAACAATGTAGTTTTTACGGTCAAACATGAAAAGGGACAGTTATGGGATAAAAAAGAGGCAGAAGAGATACTGTCAAAACTTGGTAAAGATGCGAAAGTATCAGATATCGTAAAAAGAACAAAAAAAGAAAAGCCACCTACCCCATTCAATACGACAGAATTCATACGTCAGGCAAGTTCAATTGGGTATTCTCCTGCAAATGCTATGCGAATAGCAGAATGGCTCTATACGAATGGGTTCACATCTTATCCAAGAACAGATAACACGGTCTATCCAAAAAGCATTGGTTTTTCTGAAACGATTGGTATGTTCTTGAAAAGTGAATTTAAGGAGTATGCTAGCGCCCTATTGGAAAAAGGCAAAGAGTTAAACCCGACAAGGGGTAAAAAACAAACCACAGACCACCCACCAATATATCCTGTTTCAGTTGCAAACAGGGGAGATTTAGACGCTGACCAATGGACCATATATGAATTGATTGTAAGAAGGTTCTTTTCCACCTTTGCAGATAATACGATCTGGGAGGTAATAAGAATCATGGTGGATATAAATGGTGAGGCCTTCAAGGCAACAGGATCAAGAATGGTCGAACAGGGCTGGCGATGGTTCTACCCCTACTCTTCAATTAAAGATTTCATCTTACCCGATGTTAAGGTTGGTGAAGAATTAATTGTAAAAAAAGTGAATATGGATGAAAAAGAGACACAACCACCTACAAGATACGGTCAGGGTAGATTGATAAAGGTGATGGAGGACCTTGGGCTTGGAACAAAAAGTACCAGGCATGAAATCATAAGTAAGTTATATTCAAGGGCATATGTCCAGGGTAACCCCCTAAAACCTACAAATAAGGCACATGCAATCATAGACTCACTGGAAGCCCATGCAGAGATGATTACCAAGCCAGACATGACTTCCCTATTAGAAAATGACATGGAAGAGATTACAAAAGGAAATATATCCGAAGATGACGTGATAAAGGAGTCCAGAGCGATATTAAAGGAAATATATAACAAATTAGAATCAAATCGGGTAGAGATATCCAAATCTTTGAAAGACGGACTCAGAGCAGATGATATAATAGGAAAATGCCCTGATTGCAGCTCTGATTTACTTGTTCGAAGGTCAAGAAAAGGGTCAAGGTTCATAGGCTGTTCTGGCTACCCAAAGTGTACCTTTACACTCCCACTACCAAAAAACGGGCAACTTATTATTACAAATGAAAAATGTGAAGAGCACGAAATGTCTCATGTTCAACTCCTTACTGGAAAAGGGCGTCCCTTAAACATTGGTTGCCCCCACTGTAATTATATAAACTGGAAAAACACAAAAGACGAGGAGAAAAAAAATGGGCCGGACAAGCCAAACGACGGGTTAACATCTATAAAAGGCATAGGCGAAAAAACGGCAGAAAAGCTGAAGGGTGCAGGATTGTCAAGTATTGATGATCTTATCCATATAGACTCTAAAACCTTAGCCGAAAAGACCAGTATAAATGAAAATAAGATAAAAGGGTGGCAAAAAATTGCATCTGAAGTTGAGGTGGCTAACTAATTTTTTGTTTTGAGGTGATTTTTTGAAAATTACAATAATCGGCGGTGCCGGGGGAATGGGTCAATGGTTTTCCAGATTCTTCAGGGACCTGGGTTTTGATGTGACCATCTGCGACATAAATGAAAAGGCAAAGGATATAGCGTCGGAACTTGGTGTAAAAAATGAGACTGATTTGAATTTGGCGGTCCCCGAACGTGACATTATATTTATCTCAGTGCCGATAGATTCGGTCGATGAAGTAATAAAAAAAGTGGCACCCCAAATGAAGTCCGGGTCCCTCATTATTGAAATTGCATCAGTTAAAAAGGATATTTTGGAGGGGGTAGATGAACTGACCACAAATGAGATAGAA
>DAOWMC010000034.1 GCA_030643285.1 Methanobacteriota archaeon
AAAAAAGTAAACTTTTTTCAAAGATTGAAAAGGCAGAAGATAGGTACAAGGCAGGGGACATTTCAAAAAATGAATATGAAAGAATCAGATCAAAACACAAAGAAAGAATAATAGGATTGATGGAAGAGACCGATAACCTGAAGGATAAGAAGAGGAGATGAAATGGAGGAAGATATTGGAGACAAAAAGTTCAAAAAGATTGATTCTGCCCACCCTAAAAGGTACGACGAAATAACCCGTATAACGCATGTTGATACCGAAAAGGGCGAGTATCTTATTATTTCTCCTGACCTTACGCTGGGGCTTCTTACAATAATTCCCCCCGAAGGCGATCCCATCGTCCTTGAAGATGAGAGCCTCAGGGTTTATCAATTGTGTGATGGAACCAAAAGCGTTGATGAAATAATTGGAATACTGAGAGAAGGATACTCGGACGACGATAGTGTTGATGAAAAGATGAAGAAGTTCATGCAGGATCTTATCGATGAGGGTATCTTGTGCATATAAAAAAGTTGGTCCGATTAGATAGATAATGATTATTTGTATTTGTTTAGCCCCCTATAACCACAAGATTACACAGAAGAGAAAAAATGAAAGATATCCATGATAAGTGGCTTTATTAGAACTTGGCGCAGAGTACTATCGGTGCAGCGATAAAAGTTCATCAAGAGTTGAGATTGAGTTTTCTTGAATATGTTTATGAAGAAGCTTTGTGTTGTGAATTAAATTTGAGCTGAATCCTTTTTGATGCACAGAAAGAACTTGAAGAAACTGATTCGATCCGGGTGGATAGACATCTTTTGTGAAGTATCAAAAGGTGTGCCTCTTTATGCTGAATGTGGTGGAAAGATGTACACTTTAAAGAATATAGATGACTGTTCGATGCTTGGGATATTTGACGGAAAGGCAAGATTCTTAATGTGACGAAGTCAAATTGATCCCATAAATTTTCACAAAATCGATACTAAAGCTATTATAGCCTCCTTTTATTATTATATACGTTATATACATATTCATAAAGCAAAATTTATGTGAACCCCCACCCAAATAAAATTGATGGAAGGGCAGAAACTTGAAAGAGGGATGATACATATCTATACAGGTAACGGTAAAGGAAAAACCACTGCTTCGATAGGTCTTGCATTTCGGGCAACTGGGCAGGGTTTTAAGGTTTACATGATCCAGTTCATGAAAGGTGGTATTGATTATGGTGAGCTGTTACACGTTGAAAATTGCCCAAACTTCGAAATAAAACAGTTCGGACGCCCTGGTTTTGTTAATAAGGAAAATCCAGAGAAAATTGATATTGATTTTGCACGGCAGGCATTGGAATACGCAGACAAAATAATAAAAAGCGGTGAATATGATGTTGTTATCCTGGATGAGATAAACGTGGCATTGGAATGGAAGCTAATTGATATTGATGATGTAATCAGTCTAATAAAAGAAAAACCAGGGGAAGTTGAATTGGTGTTAACGGGAAGATATGCCCCTGAAAAGATAATTGAAATTGGGGACTATGTTACCGAAATGGTCGAGGTTAAACATCCTTATTCCAAAGATATATCTGCCAGAAAAGGGATAGAATATTAAGGTTGAAGGTGACGCAAAATGTTCGAAAAAGATAAATTAGAGGAGTTAAAAAAAGAAAAGAAAGAGTGGGAAGAGGGATCACTAAAAAAAGTGCTTGACAAGTTTGCTGAGCGAAAAGACGAATTTATGAGCATATCAGATGCCCCTATAGAGCGGTTGTACACACCAGAAGAGGTTGAGGGGTTAGACTACTCGGAAAAGATTGGGTACCCCGGACAATTTCCATTCACAAGGGGTGTTCAGCCAACAATGTACAGGGGAAAATTATGGACGATGAGGCAGTATGCTGGTTTTGGATCTGCCGAGGACACAAATAAAAGATATAAATATCTTCTGGACCAGGGTCAAACCGGGCTCAGCGTTGCTTTTGATTTACCCACACAGATGGGATACGACTCCGATCATCAGATGGCACTTGGAGAGGTTGGTAAGTGTGGTGTTTCCATATCGTCTTTAAAGGACATGGAAACGCTTTTTGATGGAATTCCACTTGACAAGGTCAGCACCTCAATGACGATAAATTCAACCGCAGCAATTTTACTTGCAATGTATATCGCAGTTGCAGGAAAACAGGGAGTCCCACCCGATAAAATTACAGGAACGATACAGAACGATCTGTTAAAGGAGTACATCGCCCGTGGAACGTATATATTTCCCCCCGCACCTTCCATGAGGATTGTAACAGATATCTTCGATTACTGTTCAAAGAATGTGCCAAGATGGAATACAATAAGTATAAGCGGGTATCACATAAGAGAAGCGGGCTCAACAGCGGCACAGGAGCTGGCATTCACACTTGCTAACGGAATGACGTATGTTGATTCAGCGATAAAAAAGGGACTGGATGTGGATAAGTTTGCGCCACGACTGTCTTTCTTTTTCAATTCGCATAATGACTTTTTTGAGGAAATAGCAAAGTTCAGGGCGGCAAGAAGGATATGGGCAAAGATTATGGCAGAAAAATTCGGTGCAAAAAACCCAAAATCAATGATGCTGAGGTTCCATACCCAGACCGCGGGTTGTTCACTTACCGCACAGCAACCATACAACAACATTATAAGAACAACACTTGAGGCCTTATCTGCGGTTTTGGGAGGTACGCAATCATTACACACAAATTCAATGGATGAAGCTTTTGCACTTCCCTCTGAAGAATCAGTTAAAGTTGCACTTCGTACACAGCAGGTAATCGGCTTTGAAAGTGGTGTTGCTAATACAATTGATCCACTGGCTGGTTCTTACTTCATCGAGGCCCTGACCGATAAGATCGAAAAAGAGGTTCTCGA
Source organism: Methanobacteriota archaeon (assembly GCA_030643285.1). Lineage (GTDB taxonomy): Archaea > Halobacteriota > Syntropharchaeia > DAOWMC01 > DAOWMC01 > DAOWMC01. The sequence goes on from DAOWMC010000034.1 coordinate 2,880, forward strand.
ATACTTTGATCAGATTGAAGCCTTGGGTGGTGTATTAGCTGCACTTGAAAGAGGATTCTTCCACAAAGAGATTGCCAATGCCTCTTATAGATATCAAAAAGAAGTTGAAGCTGCTGAAAAAATAGTAGTCGGGGTGAATAAATTCACGACTGGAGAAGAAACACAGATGAATCTCCTAAAAGTTGACCCGGGCGTACAAAAAAAGCAAGAAGATCAAATTAAAGCTTTGAAGGAAGAACGGGACAATAAGAAGGTCGAAGAGCTACTCGGAGGGATTAGACAGGCTGCAAAAGGTGATGATAACCTGATTCCATATATTACCGAAGCAGTGAAGGAATACGCTACCCTTGGAGAGATATGTGATGTTTTACGCGATGTTTTTGGAGAGTATAAGGAGCAAACTGTTTTTTAGAGGTGATGAACTATGGATAAAAAGATTAGGATCTTAATGGCTAAACCAGGGTTGGATGGTCATGATAGGGGGATAAAGGTAGTTGCCAGGGCACTGCGAGACGCCGGAATGGAGGTTGTTTACACGGGACTTCATCAGACACCCGAGCAGATTGTTGAGGCGGCGATACAGGAAGATGTTGATGCGATGGGACTAAGTATCCTTTCAGGGGCCCACATGGCACTCTTTCCCAAAATTATCGATCTTTTAAAAAGTAACAATGCCGAAGATATTTTGGTGACTGGTGGGGGGATTATACCAAAAGAAGATATTGAGGAATTGAAGAAAATGGGAGTATCTGCGATATTCGGACCGGGTACACCAACGACAGAGATTATTAAGTATATAGAAGAAAATGTAAAAAATTGAAAAAAATGAGTGATAGTGCCGAACTTGTAAAAAGATTGCTAAAGGGTGACAGAAGGGCTGCGGCTAAGCTGATCACCTTGGTTGAAAATGACAATAATGGGCAATCTGCAAAGATAATGCACCTTCTTCACCCTCACACCAAAAAAGCATATATTGTGGGGGTTACAGGGGCACCTGGATCTGGAAAAAGCACACTCACGGATCGACTAACACATGAACTGAGGACTAAAGAAAAAACAGTTGGTGTTATCGCAGTCGATCCGACAAGTCCATTTACAGGTGGGGCACTACTTGGTGACCGTATAAGGATGAAGGAGTCGTGTACCGATAAGGGCGTCTTCATACGGAGCATGGGTACAAGGGGGAGCCTTGGTGGTCTATCAAGGGCTACCAACAATGCGATTAGAATCCTCGACGCTTTCGGAAAGGATTTTATACTTGTCGAGACGGTGGGAGCGGGTCAATCAGAAGTGGATATCGTAAATTCAGCATATACTTCCATCGTAATACTGGTTCCGGGTATGGGTGATGATATCCAGGCCATAAAGGCCGGAATACTTGAGATAGGCGATATCTTTGTTGTAAACAAGGCAGACAGGGACGGGGCCGATCGGACAGTTATGGAACTTGAGATGATGCTTGAGCTAAATCCCAAAAAAAATGTCTGGAGGCCACCCATAATTAAAACAATCGCAAGTAGGGGAGAGGGAGTAGAAGAGCTTCTAAGTTGTATAGAAAAGCACAGAAGTTACCTTGAATCAAACAACCTGTTAGAAAAGAGACAGGATTGTAGAAATGAGTCTGAATTAATGGATGTGCTAAGCTATAGGATTAATAAGTATCTTTTAGATGATTTAAAGCAAAGTGGAAGCTATACTGATCTGCTAAAGAAGATATGCGAGCAAAAGATCGATATCTACACTGCTGCAGATGAAATACTAAAGATACTATGGAAAAAGTCGTAACGATTGACAAGGTTAATGCTTATCTGAACGCACGTTTTTTTCCCTGGAATTTTATTTTAGAACCGGTTGATGACCGTGCCATACGCCACTACATCAAATCGGCGATTCCGGTGGCCTTAAAAAAGGCTGAAACGCTGGACCCAAAGAGCCATTTTTCAATCAGGCAGTCCATTTCAGATGAAACAAAAAACATAGCAAATGACTACCTTATCGATCCGTACAGCGATTATGCAGAAAAGATTCATGGTAGCTTTACAGATGATTATCCATTTGCGTATGCCCAGTGCTATGTATATTCGATGCTTTCTGCACTGATGGTTGAAGTTGAAGACCTGGAGGATATAAAATCCCTCTTAGATGTCATGGGAGTATCAAGGGACTCTTTTAAAAACAAAAAAGACTTGATAAGCGAATTGATGAATCACTGTCGAAAAGAAACATTTTCAGGTATACCTGCAAACGAAATTATAGGAAGAAAAGTTATATACAGAAGTAATGCAACAGAATTTGGCGTTTTGCATGACGTTATCTTAAGCACAAATCAGTCATTCTTTCTGGAACTTATCGTAAAGCCAATCAAACCAATAAAGGATAAGAATTTACCATTCAAAAAAGTCGGAAGGTTTGTTCACATACCGTCCGATGAGGTCCGATTGACCAATGCGTTTAATAACCACATCGTGATTGATTATTAAGGGTGTAAAGGGGGTGGTTCTCAAAAAAACAAATGAATTATGAATCTCCACAAGATTGTGTGGGTAACTTTAACCACACCTCCCACCCATCCCCGCTTCGCTCAAATGGGTGGCAGTCTTTACTGCGGGATGTGGGATTCACCCCCCGACAACCGCAATTAACAAATGGAATTTGACCACTCAAAATCCCCAAAAATATCACAAAAAGAGGGCAGTATGCTCAAAATCAGTATGTACGGTTCAAGAAAAGGAAAGGGTTGTGAAGACCCCCGTTATCCCACTTGATGAGGCTTAAATCCCAAAACCCGTTTTAGATCTCATTCCCCTGGTTTTTAAAGCCATACCTTTCTTAAATTCCTTCTCTGCAGACTCGATTATCTGGGAAAAATCCTTTTTTCTGAGATTTTTATTTGCACAATATTCTGGTCTCTGGATTAGGTAATATCTCCAATCCAGATCTCATCCTTATACATCTCATACAACTCCGTTCCTGGATAAGTCGCAACAATAAAAACCTTTTCAAAATCAAAATCCATTTTCCTTATAAATGATAACATTTCATCGATATCTTCTCTTGTTTCCCATGGAAAACCGACCATATAATATGCACAGTACACGATGAAATTCTCCTTCAAAACCCTCCTTGATTCTTCTATTTGTTCGATGGTGACACCCTTTTTGGCCATCTCAAGTGTTTTATTACTTCCCGATTCCACACCGACACTGATCGAGTTACATCCCGCAAGTGCCATTTTTTTTATTATTTCATCAGTTATTTCGCTAGCCTTTGCAGAGCAATCCCAGTTAATTATAAGGCCCTCCTCGATCAAAAGGTCACAAATCTTTGATACGTGTTTTCTATTAACGAGGAAATCGGCATCATTGAAAGTGAAGGTAGGCGTAACGTATGTTTCGTATACCTGTCTGATCTCATCGACCACTTTTTCCGGGGACCTGTATCTGACCTTTTTTCCCCATGTCTTTTTAGGTGAACAAAATATACAATTGTACGGGCACCCTCTGCTTGCAAAGATCTTGCCAAAAACTCCAGGGGGATAATTTTCTTTTCCAAGCACCAGATGTCTTGCCGGAATTGGCAGATCATCCAAATTTTGTATCAATGGTCTGTCCGGATTATGGATTACACCGTCTTTTTCCTTATAAGTGATACCAAGAACATCTTTCAGATTTCCTTTTGATTCTATCGTTTTTACCAAATCCAAAAATGTGTATTCCCCCTCCCGTCTGACAACGATATCAACATCTTCATTTTTCAAAGTTACCTCCGGCGTAGCCGTTGGATGGGCCCCCCCCATTATAACGGATATATCGGAATCGAATTCCTTGGCCAGCTTTGCTATATTTTGGGCCGGGCCATATTGAGTCGCCATTGCGGTTATTCCGACAATATCAGGTGATTGCTTGGAAATCATAGTCCTAACCTCTTTCCATAGCGGGTGATCAAGATCATCCAACAAGTTAAGATATTCTTTATACACTTTATCATCAAGTGAGTTGGGGCTGCTGAGGATCGGTTTGACGCGTCCCTTGGTTTGGCCCTTCACATTATCCATATCATATACAGATACATCAAAACCATCATCTTCCAAAACTGCCGCTATGTAACAAAGCCCAGAAGGGAAGGTGAAAACTGGAAATCCAAATAGCCTCACCCATGGTGGGTTAATAAGTAAAGTCTTCATTTAAATCACTTTTTATTAGATCAATTGTATAAATATTTCACGTCTATCAATCATTAAAATTTTTAAACCTCTTTTTAACTTGCCTTTCAACCTATTTTGCATATACCGAAATAGCAATAGGTAATGGAAATGTAATGGAAAAAATAAGGTTCTTTTAAATTATAAAAGGATTGAAAAATATGAAGAATCATTTGAGGTGGTAGAATGGAAGTCAGGCTTAGAACACCGCTTAGTGAAGAAGATATAAAAAAATTAAAAGTTGGTGACATCGTGTATCTTGATGGTACAATTTACACAGGCAGGGATGAAGCTCATATGAGGGCACTGGAATATTTAGAAGAGAAAAAAGAGATCCCTGTTGATTTTAATGGTGCGGCTCTTTTTCACTGTGGTCCAATCGTGCAAAAAGAAAATGGTAACTGGGGGTTGGTTGCCGCAGGTCCCACAACAAGTTCAAGAATGAATTCGCTCGAACCTGAATTTATTGAAAAATTGGGTGTAAGGATTATCATTGGAAAGGGCGGAATGAGTTCGGATACGGTAGATGCAATGAAGGAATTTGGCTGTGTTTACCTTGCAATGACTGGCGGGGCTGCAATTTTAGCTGCAAGTGGGGTGAAAAAGGTTGAGGGCGTCTACTGGTTGGACCTTGGGATGCCAGAAGCTTTATGGATTTTTGAGGGAGAGAACTTTGGTCCTCTGACAGTTGGTATTGATTCACATGGAAACAGTTTGTATGAAGAGGTGCAAAAAGAGGTCGAAAAATCACTTCCAAGAATTAAAGAAGCTTTATTAGGATAAAGAATAAAGAATACCACATCAAAAACCAGAAGTAACATTGGCATAAATTGGTGGCGAAATGGACTGGATAGAACAAAAAAAACTTTTTGAGGGGGAACTCATAAAGCGTGGAAAACTTGTATATAGTCATCTAAAATCTGAAAAATACAGAGAGGGGTTTTTACCCGAACACATCTGCGATGCTGTTTATAGTTATATAGATAGTGGCGGTAAAGCACTCAGGCCCACTCTCCTATTATTTTGCTGCGGTGCCGTTGGAGGAGATGAAGCGATTGCTTTACCTGCCGCCTGCGCAGTTGAAGTATTCCACACATGGACACTTGTACACGATGATGTTATGGATAG
>DAOWMC010000019.1 GCA_030643285.1 Methanobacteriota archaeon
ATCCAAAATTACAATTGCAGCAGATGGAAAAAACTATACTGTTGTGAAAAAATGAGGTATCGCAGAAAAGGGGGACTTTTTAAATTTTAAAGAGTACGAGCTTTTAGGAGTAAAAAAAGATACGGATAGATACAAGCAAATAATTCTTAGAAAAGAATTTGCCCCCGGTCACGCTGCCTGGATTTACCTGGTCACAAAATCACATATATTCTTTGGGACTGCTATACTTGAATCAAAGGCAAAAGGAACAATCCATGATTATGTAGAACAGTCATGGAAGACCAAAATGATATCGGATAAACTTAATAATGCAAGGTGCATCGAGGAGCATATTGGTTTTATACCCGCATCGGGGCCGCTTGAAAAGACATACGGTGACGGGATAATGGCAATAGGCGATGCTGCCGGACAGACCGATCCGGTCGCTTCTGAAGGTATAAGATATGCAATGATCTGTGGTGAAATTGCAGGAAAAATCGCCTCGGATGCGGTAAGCCAGGAAGATTTCAGTAAAGATTTTTTATCCAAATATGAGGCTGAATGGAAACAAAAAGTTGGAAAAAATTTTGAGTATTCCATGGTTGCAAGAAAGATTCTTAACAGATCGACAGATAGTATGATAAACATGGTTTTCAAACCATTAAAAAGAAGTGAATCAACTCTTGATGGGTTTAAAAATGTATTAAGGACAGGAAAATACCCAGAAAGCGATTTACCATTCTTTAAAAAGTAAATGAAAGTAATATTAGATACAAACGCATTGATTCTTTCAGCAGAGTTTGGGATAGACCTCTTCTCTGAATTAAGTAGATTGAATTTTGAGGAAATTTTTGTCCCAAAGGCAGTCATAAGAGAGTTAAAAGGGCTTTCAAAGAATCTAAAAGGTCAGAAAAGAACGGCATTGAATGTAGCAATATCTTTTTTGGACAGGTGTAAAATTGTTGAGGTTGATGGTGACGCCGATGACGTCATCCTAAAACTGGCAAAGGAAAAAGATGCTGCTGTGTTCACTAACGATAAAGAATTGAATCAAAAGCTGGTAAAAGCTGGTGTGTCTGTAATAATCATTCGACAAAAAAGGTATCTTTCATTTGGAAAGATATAAATATTAATAAATCAAGGATAATATAATGTTGGGGGTAACATGGCAAGCGAACGGGATGACAGGGAAAAATGGCTTAGGGAAGAACAAGATAGGTTTTTAGAGGAGATCAGACCTCTTGTTAAGATTGGTAATTCCGAAGAGGCAGTTAAAAAAATTGATGCTGCTTCCGAATTGGGCGATGAGTTGGATCATATAGTCGTTTTAAATGAATTGGACCAAAAGATCAATGAATTAAACAGAGATCTTGAAAGAGGGGAGTCTTCCAGACGGATGGAATTAGAATTAGAGCAGGATAAATTAATAAAGGACATTGAACCTTCCATTGATATGAAAGATCTGGATGCTGCCATCAAACAGATAAGGATGGCTTCAAAGATAACAGAAGATCTGAATAAGCTTGGAAATGGCGATCTTAAGGCAAAAATCAAAGAATTGGAAGTAAGAAAAGAAGAAGAGATATCCGCCTTTAGGGAAGGGAAAACCCCTGAAGAAGCAACGATAATTGAGGAGGCAGCAGAGTATGTGTACTCGGGGCAAGCCGATAAAGAAATAATGGAATCTTTGGATGCTTTGACTTCAATATCCGAGGAGTATGAAACTTCTGGCATCGTTCCGGCATATGAACAAATGGCGATGGCTGATTCGGATTATAAGCTTTTCTGTACAATATTAGGTGTACTTTGTTCTATCGTTGGAGTATCATCTCTTATGTTTGCTACTGATCTGGCGCTTCCTTTGATGGGAATTGGATTTGTACTGCTGCTACTGTTTGATATCATCCCAAGATACGTGCTCAAAAGGTGAACGAAAAGGTTTTTATATAAAAGGATGATAAACAGGTAAGGGGTTGAGCAACAGATGGAAAAATTAAGACTCGAAGTAAGAAAGTTAGAGGACAGAAAAACCAAGCAGGGTAGTTTCAGTGATGTCACCTGTGCCGAGGCAATGGTCTGGTGTATGGGATGCCCATTTTGTTCCTGTTCGTAAAATGGGTGAGTAAAAGAAAAAAGAATCTTTTTTAACTTAAAAGGATTATGGATTATATAAGGTGAATACGTGTGAAAGAACTTGAATTGAAAATTAAGAAATTGGAATCAAGAGATACCAAGGAAACAGGTTGTACATGCTGCAATTGTCTGACTAAACCGGACTCATTTCAGTCTTTATTAAATATCGTTATGGATGCCTTGTCTCTGTGCTGTTCTTAACCGCATAAGACATCTTTTGATTACTCGTCTTCAAACTCGACCTCAACAGCTTTGGTTATCAGATCTTTCATATGGTCGACAAGCTTTAGAGCCCCCTCTTTGTCATGGGGTAGCGTAATAGACCATCTTGCCCAGTTAGTCTCCAGCTTATCCCCCTCACTACTTTGTACCCAATGCTTCTCCAAGGAGATGAACTTACCATACTGGCCCTCTTTTATAAAACACCTTAGAACCTGCCTTGGTGTCTCGTCCTCGTTTGTGATGAGTACTTTATACCCAATATCTTTCACGGTTGTTATGCTTGCCATTTATCACACCTACTCGCTTTCTATAACATCGGTTCCATTATGTTTTTTTGATACGGCATGGAGGATGTTTTCAGGTTGATTACCATCAATGATAGTTGTTGGAATTTTAGACCTTTCAATGATCTTTGCGGCAACAGGATCCATTATAGAGGTAGAACCTGCTTTCATATGGGTCTTAATTACAATTTCAATCAACTGCTCCGGGGTGATTTTATCAAACTTTTTAGCACCCGGATTTAATTTTGGATCGGAATCGTATACCCCATCTGTAGATGTTGCTTTTATGAGTAAACCCGCCCCAACATACTCTGCCAAAATTGCTGCAACAGCATCTGTTGTGTATCCTGGGCTTACACCACCCATTACAATAACTTTCCCTGGCTCCATCACTTTTTTTGCATCCCTGTAATCCAAAGGTGGCTCCGGATATGCACTTCCCGAAAGTGCGGAAATTAGCAATCTTGCATTCATTTTTGTTGCGTCGATACCCATCAGGTCGCAACAAACCTCATTTGAGCCAAACCCCCTGGCTATTTCAATATATTCCTTGGCCGTTCTACCACCACCAACTACAACAAAGACCATGTTCTTCTTTGCAACCTTTTTAATTGCCGCTGCAACCATTTCCAGCTTATTCGGTTCTGGTGGCGTGATTACCGACCCTCCAAGCGATATTACAATTATCATTTCACCCTTAACATATAATTCAATATATCTTAAATTTTATCCACTGATGGGTTCTACTGGCATTAAAGTAACAACACCGACCAGATCCCCTTTTTTTATTTCACCGTCGATTCCGGCAACAAACAGACAGTGATCTGCGCTTCTTTCGTTTTCGATTGGCATTGCAATCTCTTCGCCTATCGCAATTACAGCTCCAACAATGTTTCTTTCATACGGGCACAGGCTAATCAGATTATTTGGTGATATCTTTATCTCTTTAATCTTTAATGGCTTCGAATCGCCTGATTTGAACTTTTTATCTTCTGCTGCAATCAGATACAGAAGCTTACCCATGACCCCACCAATCTTAAAGTCAAACTCTTTTAATAACCTTTCATGAACCTCTGCCCTGATCTGGCTAACTCCATGCACTATATTAGCCATATCAAATCAAACCTCCGCTACTGCTTTTTGATTCAGAGCCGCTTTAATCTTCTTCAGTCTTGAGAAATTCTCCCTTTCCATTTCTTCAAGCCTCATTGAGATATATTTGGAGGTTGCCCCTAGCCTTGGCACGATTATATACTCAAGCGCATTTACCCTTCTTTTGGTCTTTTCAACTTCAGTTGCCAATCTCTTAACGGTCTCCTCAATTTCTGCCAGTTTGATTATCATCTCTAGCGCATCTTCAAAGCTTCCTGCACACCGGTCAACCGTTGCGGATGTATCCACAAGTCCATACCCCCTACTTATAACGTTTCTTCTAAGATCCCCCACTTCGATAACAGGAACCTTAACTCCCATAATATTTCTTGTGTCAAAATCCATTGGAATCTCCTGGGAGGTGGTAAACGATATCTGGCGCACAGGTTCCACCCCGAGCATGGATTGAGACATCAATAAGTTATCATGTGCATCCTTTAACATGCCCTCCACCTCTTTTCTTGCACCTTTAACCTCTTCGACAACACCCAAAAACTCGGAGATTAAAGCATCACGCTTCTCTTTAAGTAGTTTATGACCTTTTTCAGCCAATTTTACCCTTCTGTTTAATTTCAAAAGCTCCATTCTGGTGGGGCTAATCCCTTCAATTATGTCCGACATGGATGATCTCCATTTTCACTTTTCCACTTTATAATCGGTTATTTGACTATTGCATATATCTCTTTTTCTAAATAGGTTTATAACAGTAAGGATAAATGCATCGATTAATCATCATATAATTACGTCTTTAAACTTGAAGGCCATCTCCTCCAGATGTATGCGATCATTGAGGCCGTATCTAATCTTTTGGTCAGCATCACTTACATAAATCAGCAACTGGGCCATCTTACGATCGGATATTCCACTTTTTAAAATGGCATTTTTTACCTGCGAAAGGATTTGTTCACCTAAAAAACCCTGATTGATCAGCAGGTTATCTATTATATTTCGTACACCTATAAAATTCCCTTTAAATGCATGCTCAATCAGTTCTGCGGCATCCTTTGCATTCATCATCTTCACAACCTCAAAAACCGTTTGTGAGTCCACAACAGGATTAACTGTAGAGGCGGCCTGAAGCGTGTTAATCGCCCTTTTTACATCACCTTCCGAGACAAAGGCCAACGCATTGATCCCCCCCTCAGCAATTTTTATATCCTCCCTGTCTGCTATCTGACCAATCAACATAGATATTGACTCATCAGATACACGTTTAAAATGCAAACTTAAACATCTGGATCTCAATGGAGATATAAGCTTTGATTGACTGGATGTTTCAAAGATAAACCTTGAAGTCCGATTAAACTTTTCCATCATTCGTCTAAGGGCATGTTGAGCATCCGTAGGAAGCGATTCTGCATTGCTAAAGAATATAATTTTAAAATCGGTATTTATAGGGGCCAAACTCGCATATTCACCGATTACATCTTTGAATATTTCGATAACTGACTTGTATTCACTGTAAAAACGATGAAATCTTTTTTCTGATCTGAGATACCCTTTCCCCCGCTCAAAAAAGTCCGAAGCATCGAGGTGTGCCAAATTTTCATCCCAATAGTCGCCGTACAGCTCCCGCGATATGATGTATGCCATAGATGTTTTTCCAGTTCCACGTTTCCCGTAAAATAAAAGATTTGGCAGGTTGTGGTTTTTCACATAAGACCTGAGGTAGTTCACCACATTCTTTTGATCGAGGATATCCTCAAATTTTCCTGGTCTATACTTTTCAGACCATAATTCCACAGCCATCTTAACCACCAGATAATCCGATCTCTCAGGTCTTTTCTTTCACCTCAAACAGATTCCCATCAAAATCTTTTATAAACAGGTAAATATCATTTTTTCCTTTTGGTAATTCGATCATATCAACATTCATCTCTGCACATCTTTTGATCAGCGCTTTTTTATCTTCAACCTCCAAACAGACATGGTCAAATTTCTTTTGAATCTTTTTACCCTCCGCCAAAAATATCTCGAATTTTAGCCTATCATTTCCATAATCCAGCACCTTGCATTCGCCATCAAGGCCAAATAGATTCTTCACAAGTTCCGGCGGGACCATAAAGGACCGAATCATATTTAATCCCAGAACCTCTTTATAGAACAAATCACATTTTTTTTCCGAACTGCATGTCAACGCAACGTGGTTTAACATCATATTTATCACCTTTACCATATTCAACTGTCACCCAAAAAGACCCTTTTTAAGACCTTTTAAAAATCCTTTTGCCGAGGTATCGGGTTGTGGTATGTCTCCTCTGATCACCGTTCCCGATGCACCATCGATAAGCAATTCATATGAACTGCCACCATACTCATACTTTACTTCCCAGACCGGTGCATGTACAAACTCTGTGTTCTTTATGTCAAGTGTTGTCTTAATCGACTGGATAACATCGATCTCTGATGATAGGAGGTATTTATCGTGCTCTTCTATCTCCCCTTCAAGCATTGATTTTGCCTCTTCTTCATCCATCTCGGAATTAAGAAACTTTGCCTCTTTACTGATTTTAGAAATATCAAAATCAATTTTTCCACTCAACGGGATCTCATACTCTTTTGTGGGAAATTGAGATGCCCTCCGGCCAAGTATCTTCCAGTTGTATGTCCTTTTAAGTTCACCTTTTTTTGGTAGGTTTTCCCCGGTTCTTGTAAACACACCCTCATATTCGGAATGTGCCTGCACACTTATTATGAAAAACGGTAAAAATGTTAAACATACATCCTTAATTTTAGCTTTTTTTGAAAGGTCATTCGGTTTTAAAAATCCACCTTTCATCCATTGTTTTACAATCCCAAAAATATCGTCATTACTGTACTTATTTGGGATTATACTGTGTTTCAAAAAGAATTTCTTTCCAACGGCCATGTTGTGCGAGCTACCGCAGTACTCGCAGGTTATTATTACCTCCCCCGCCACTAATGGTAATGGGGCGCCACAATTGGGGCAATCAATCGTCTCGGCAATTTCTACCATATGTTCACCAAAAGTATAATAAAGATGTAATACTTATAATATCTCCCATGGCTTCACTTGGTTCACTTAAACGGGGTATGACACTCACACTTATGATGATAATGGCATTCTTTTTTGCCCTGATCATGGTACTGGTTACTATACTCATCCCCGAAAGTGGAACTTTCGGATTTATACTGGTCGGGTTTCTTACCGTTCTTTTCATTTTATTTCAATGGCTTATCGGACCGGCAATTGTCAAATGGTCAACAAAGTTAAAATATCTTAAACCTGGAGAAAATTTGTTCCTTGAGCAGCTTGTGAACGAACTCTCCCAGCATGCAGGTGTACCATTACCAAAACTTGCAATCGTTGAGGATCCGACACCCAATGCTTTTGTATTTGGGCGGAGCCTTAGATCATCAACGCTTGCAGTTCACACGGGGCTTTTAAGGCAGTTGAACAACGATGAGGTAAAGGCAGTTCTGGCCCACGAGATCGGTCATCTGAAGCACAAAGATGTGATTATAATGACAATCGTCTCGGCAATTCCAATACTCGCATACATGATAGCCCGCACCTTCATGTATGGAAGCATTTTCGGTGGTGGAAGAAGGGGAGGTGGCAGCCGAAATGATAGTGGCCTTGCCATGATAGCAGTTGCCATTATCTCATTTGTCATTTATTTTGTTACACAGCTACTTGTACTTCGGTTATCGAGAATGCGCGAGTTTTATGCGGATTCTTACTCGGCAACGGTGACTGAGAACCCACATAGCCTGAGTTCCGCACTTGCAAAAATAACTTACGGCCTGTCTCTATCAAAGAAAGAGCCAAACGGTGTCAGGGCATTTTACATAGGCGATCCGAGCAGTGCCAAAAGAGAGATAAGTGCAATAATGGAAAATAAATCAAAGTATGACCTTGATGGCGATGGCGTTATAGACGAAAATGAGCTTACAATCGCGATGGAAGAGGAAGCCAAGAAAACAAGCTGGGGGCGTGTAAATGAACTTTTCTCCACGCATCCACCGACCTTCAAGCGAATCCTTAACTTAAAGCAGATAGAAGAGGAGATAAAAACGACCGGGTCTATCTCCGGGAATATCTACAAAAATATCTAATTCATCAATTGTTGCAAGCTTTAAAGAAAGAATTCCACCAGTCTAAGACTGGTGGTTGGACGAGTATGGCATACATGAGATACAGTAATAATGCACCGAGGGTCGATCATGCCACCCATTTGAGCGAAGCGGAAATGGGTGGTGCCCTCGGCGCAATTTGACAAAGTTTATTTGTGAAAATCTGTGTAATATGTGGTTATAGCAGCTGAACAAATCTTGACATTAACAGGATCACCTTGGTCACTTTTTCCTTTTATACCTCTGGGCCGGAACAATTTCGATCACCACGCTTAATATGGGTTATTTTGAATAAATTTTCAGTAAAAGAGAAAGTATTAAATATTACCACTGTATTATAGTTATTCACAATAATACTATGGTGAAAGAATGTGTGAAGATATTCCGTGTAAGCCTCCAAAAGATGCCCATCCAAGATGGCTTAAGCTTCGTGATTTAGTTAAGGCACTTCGTTTTCCCACTCGTTGGGCTATAATTGAATTCATTGGTGATGGTGTTAAAAGTACAACGGAAATCTACGAACATCTGATTGAGAGAGGTGAACAATTGACGAAACCAGGGTTCTATTACCATATTTCAGAACTTAAAAATGCTGGTATCATAGAGGTTGCTGAGTATATGGAGAAGGGAGGTGGTGCACCGGAAAAAATCTGGAAGCTAAAAACCAAAAGAATTGTTTTTGATCTATTGGAAAGGGAAGGGGAAGAAAACAAATGAATATAACGGTCATTATCATCAATAGCATAGCGATTATCGGACTAATTATCGCTTTTATTGTTAGCAAGGAGAAAGCCATTAAATCTTTGAAGATAGCCAGCAAATCCTTTTTTAAAATGCTTCCAATGATATTTATCATAATACTCGCTATCGGACTTCTCTTAGGATTCGTCCCTCCGGATCAAATATCAAGATTCGTAGGCGAACAATCGGGAATAGGTGGTGTAGTACTTATAGGAATAGTTGGTGCGTTGATGCATATCCCAGCTTTAATCTCATTTCCTCTAGCAGCATCCCTTCTTGAGGGTGGGGCATCGATTACTGCGGTTGCCGCCTTTATCACCACATTGACTATGATTGGGACAATCACATTACCTCTGGAGATAAAAGAACTCGGAAAGAAGATGGCTCTTCTCCGAAACGGATTGAGTTTTGTCATTGCAATTATCATTGCCCTTATCATGGGGGCGATACTATGAAAGATAATTTAAAAGAAAAACAAAAAAAAGGAATGATACGAGATTTAATTATTCTCGGGGTAATCTTGATTATTACTGTAATTCTTCTATCGGTTTTTCCAGATAGAAAGGGAGCGGTAATCAGCACTTCGTGGGATTTTTTCATTGAGATGATGTTGATACTTCCTGCCGTGATGGTGATCTTAGGTCTTTTTACGGTATGGGTGACAAAAGATATTGTTGTGAAGTATCTTGGAATAACATCCGGGATAAAGGGGATTATCATTGCCATCATTCTTGGTGCATTACCAACGGGTCCTCTTTATATAGCCTTTCCGATGTCTTCTGCCTTACTAGAAAAAGGTGCTAAAATATCCAATATCATCGTTTTCCTTTCAGCGTGGGCCTGCATAAAAATACCACAGGAGATGATGGAACTTCAATTTCTCGGGGGGCAATTCATGTTATTGCGGTTAATCTTGACTATTATTTTCGTAATAATTATGGGAATCTCTATCGAAAAAATAATCGAATGGGACGATAAAAAACCAAGCATATCCATAGGAGTGTGAAGATGATGCGAGTAGTTGATCTTAAAGCAATGATATCAGATTCATATGAAGAACGAGAAAAGAATATCATTTACAATGTCAAAGAATTTAAAGTAAGGAGTATCAAACTACCAGCAGATGGTAAAATGCCAGATTGTGAAATGCCCCCTTACGTTATCTTCTATATTATTGAGGGTAGTGTGGATATAACGGTTAATCAAGAAA
>DAOWMC010000087.1 GCA_030643285.1 Methanobacteriota archaeon
AAGATATGAATAAAGAGATTGCGGAGGTGTTTTTTAGGCTGCAGCTTGGTGGGTATATTCCAGAGTGAATTAAAATTTCGTTAGACCCTACAACTTTCGTAGCTGGGCGGATTGTTTTTGTGATATTTTATAAAGTCCGGTATGATCATAAACAACCTCTCGCGGACATCTGGGTCTTTTTCTATTTTATACTGAGACTGTAAATCAATTATATCCATGGTACCACTACTGACTCATAAAAGATAAGTAGTACTTAAATATAATCAAAAATTAATGTCTTCTACTATAGATGATAGGGGATTAGATTGGTGTGGAGGGGGGGGGGTTCTAAAGGCCCCTAATAATATTTACAACGCCAACCTTTTTATGAATCACCAAATCTCGGAGCTTTTGTCGGTTTTCAAATAAGCTAAAAGCATCTTTAGAGCAGCGTCTGATGTGCTATTTTTATTTTCGATTCGGCCTCCATCAAAGTTAAACTTTTTGTAATTCACAGAGTCTTTTGAGGAAAGTGAGATATAAACAAGACCAACCGGTTTTTCTATTGTACTGCCACCAGGGCCCAAAATACCCGTAATTGAAACACCTATATCCGAGCCGATCAGATTTCTGACACCATTCGCCATCTCGGTGGCACACTGATGGCTCACAGCACCAAAATTTTCAAGGGTTTCTTGCCTTACTAAAAGAAGCCTGTGTTTAACCTCGTTACTGTATGAAACCACCGAGCCCAAATAGTATTTTGAGCTACCGGGCACATTTGTAATTCTATGAGATACAAGGCCACCTGTACAGGATTCTGCAAATGCTATACTCAGGCCACACTTACTGAGTAAATCCGAAACCTGTTCTTCTAACACCCTGCACACCCTACACACCGGTAATATGTCTCATCCTGTTAGGCCCATCTATCTCGCATATCACACGAACGGCTGCCTCCGGAATTAGTTCCTTCCACCTCTCACCAGATACTATGCGTCGACGTACTTCAGTTCCGGCATATTTATGTCGGTCATATAACGGCGGTTTACGCACATCGTAACTCTTTTCTTTAAACAATCGCTCGATCAAATCGCTGTTTGTGTATACGACGTCAACAGGTGGTATAAGCGATTCCACATGAGACACCCAGACTGCGTTTCTGTGTATGTCTATAATTGGCACGATAAAATAATTGGAGATACCTTCCATTTTCAGGGAGGATGAAATCATAAGATAGCGCTCCCCACCCGTAAATGGGTCATTGATCTCATGACTTAGCTGGGCACTTCCAATCCCTATGACGATTTCATCGACTTCCGACGCAATTGTCTTAACCACAGAATGGTGGCCAAGATGATACGGCTGGAATCTACCTACGTATAATGCCCTATCGTTCATGGTAACCTGTAAATTATGTGCCAATTATCCATTGATTTTGTGTTTTCTACCGGCCAGTTTCTTGACAAATTCCAGATCGGCTTCCCCCACTTCAACTCCTTTAACAAGATCAAAATACTTTTTCCCGATCTGATTTCTTATTATGACCGTACTCAATCCGGGCTTTGATCCTACCGAACCAACCGAAATGTCAGCGTAATACGAGCTAAAGTCAAGACAATGATGACAGGGTGATCTTGCATACTTTGCAATATCTTTTATTGCTACTCTGTACTCCATTTCCTCTGTATAAACAACAAACTTACCCTTGTCAAAGTCCATCTTGCGAACCGTATTAATCGGAACCTCAAGCACATTGGTTATAAAACGGTTACACAAATCTTCGTAGGTGAAGCTCTCCATGCAGAAAAGACCGATTATAAGTTTTATGTTGTGTGAGATTTCCCATCGAAACAGTTGAGCCGATTGAGCCTGACACGGGGTACCCACCACTGCAATATGCTCATACTTATCTATACAATCCCTCAGAAGAGAAAGAACAGGAGCAGCGGTGTACTTGGTTCCGGCAACTTTTCTAACCTCCTCTGGACTGGTTATAATCACTGGCTTTGTACCCCATTTTTTATCCCGGACAACTGTGAGTGCACAGTCTATAAAACCCTGTTCCAAAAGCGATTCGATGATTTGGGATACAACGCCCCCGTCCTGACCTTCAATTGTGCTTTTACCAGAAAAAAACTTTACAATATTATCGAATTCATCTTCGGGGTGCCCGTTCAATGCAGGACATATGCGTTGGCAGGCGTAACAATCCTCACAATCCTCTCCAATCAAGGCCGAACTATTAAATGGCACATCAATCCCATGTTTTTTGATTAGATAACAGTTTACACATTTTAATTCCGCATCAGGGTGTTCCCCAACCGTTACTGCGTTGTAGGGACAAAT
Organism: Methanobacteriota archaeon; assembly: GCA_030643285.1. GTDB lineage: Archaea > Halobacteriota > Syntropharchaeia > DAOWMC01 > DAOWMC01 > DAOWMC01. The sequence continues at coordinate 2,329 of DAOWMC010000087.1, forward strand.
CGCCTCACATCCACCACAGCCGGTGCAGAGCCCTGCGTTTATAATCCCATCTATTTCCGCCAATTTCTTTTCCTCCAAATATCTCTTAATTTTACATACATTAAAACCTTATTGGTTTTCCCGCAGATGTCATGGGGCATCATGGATAATGATGTACAGCCAACACATTCCCTATAAGTTGAATTGATCAGAAACATAATCCGGTATATCTATCGTTCCCAAAAGAATGGGTTTTTGGTGACAATCACTTCCCCCTGTCATTATAAGGTCGTTGTTTTTAGCGAATTTAATTAAATGTTTTACGGTTTTTTCATCGTGCCTTGAATGCCAGCATTCGATACCATCAATATACTCTAACATATGTTCTTTGACTATCCCGGTTTGAACGTCAAGATCCTCCGATACTTTTATTAAAGATGTTCCATACGAGTCATTCGGATGTGCAAGAACCAGTATACCACCAGCATCCCTCATTAGTTTTGAAGCATCTTTTATTGTAAGTGGATACTTATCCACATTACACCTGACAAGATACCTGTCAAACGCCTCCTGTTTATCTTTAACAATTCCCTTTTCAATCAAATAATTTGCAATATGAGGTCTTCCAAACACGCCATCAACCGAATCCCGAATATTTTTAAGGTCCTGTTTTGTGAACCTTTTAATACCTTCCCGCTCAAATTCCAAATTTAATTTATCCAGGATTTTAAGGGCTCTTTTATCCCTGTGTTCTTTTATCAATTTAAGCTTGTTTTTTAGTTCCCTGTTTTCTATGTCGTATCCGTATCCTAAAAAGTCAAGGGAAATTGATTTACCATTACTCTCGGTTCCGAAAATAGGGGGAAGGTCAAATGTCACATTCAGCTCAACACCGGTAATGTAAGATATATCCATTTTTTTTGCAAGTTCAATTGCTTTTTTTTGACAGTCAATGGAATCGTGATCAGTGATAGACATAAGATCTATATTCCTACGCTCTGCTTCTTTAAAAACATCTCCGATTGATAAATTACCGTCAGAACAGGTTTTTGTATGTATGTGTAAATCAATCTTCATCTTTTCTCAATACCGATTATATACCAGTCTTTTACCAGATTGCATGTGGTGTCAACGGTCAAATGGGTTATATCAAGGTTAGGGTTCTGCTGCTTTAAGTCATCCAAATCCACCTCTTCGAATTTCTTTTTATTGTTTATGTAGGCCTGTTCGGTAAGTGCATTCGACTCATAATTCTCCTTTGTCCGCCTAAGTATCCTGTCAATAGAAACTTCCTGTGGACAGCTTGTTTGAAGTATCACAAATGTCAGACTGTGCTTTGCTGCAATTTCTGCTGCACGCCTTCTTAAGGCCTGGGTGACAAACGTCGCATCGAGTATCACAGCTCCGCCATTTTTTGAACGCTCGTCTGCCTGTCTGAACATCTCATCGTATACCATCTGTCGTTTATCCATGTTTGATGCGACCTTTTCATCGAATATGTCCTCATTTTTAAGTACTTCTTTTCTAATAAGGTCTGTTCTTAGGATTGGATAGTCCTTAATCTCAGATACTTCCTCGGTTGTCTCAGTCTTCCATGAACCCGGAAGGCCACATGCTATAAGTAAAACTTTGGGTCCTAATTCTGTTTCTATAAATTTTGAAAATGGTTCCTTCAATTTATCACCCTCTAAGTTATGATCCTTTTATATGCTAATAAGGGTAAAACTTTCCTTTGGTCTGATATTTAGATTCATCTTCACCAAGGCCCGAAAGTGTGAATGTCCGAAGGCATTTTATTGCTGAGACAAAAACACAAGATTTCACAAGATTCACACGGAGGAAGAAAGGAGAAAAGTTAGGGGAAATAAGATGAGGATTGATTAGCCATCCACCAGCCACTCTGTGTGTTCTTCTCTGACTGTTTCAATCTGTTTATTCGCATCGGCTGTTGACACTACTACTTTCTGTGGGCAGGGATATTTTGTTGGTTCCCTGCACATTGCCTCCTGGCCATAGACGTATTTAGATTGCCTGAAGCTTGACGGATATACAATTCTATCCATTCCGTGCTTAATAGACGAACCCAGACTTTCGGTAGAGGTGGGTGGAATCATCTCTTCACCAAAACACTCAAGAGAGGTTTCCAGATGTGAAATTGTATAATTGGACATCCACAGGTCTTTGCCGGTTATCATTCCCAAAAGTCTCTGTGGTATAATATCAACCGGCATCTGTAATGTCATAGCATGCAACTCGGGAAAAGGTGAAAAACAGGTATAGGACTGATCTGGAAAACCAATCTGGGTACTGATATAGAAGTTCATTAGATGGATCAACTCAAATTCACTTCTACTTGAGTATTGAGCATCCAAGGTGATGTTATTAACGTATCCATGATAATGAAGTGGTGAGTCTGCAAAGTCTGGCAACACTTCATTTCTTATATCCTTCAGTATGTCTGTCACCATTGCTACCCCTTCTTCAAATCCCCTTTGCACACAGAGATATCTGAACTTTTCACCGGTTCTCATGTGCCTTCTATCAGTTAACAGCTTCCAATCCTCATCAATATACCACAAAAGAGTGTCCGTTTGTGTACCCCGTTCAAAATGCCAGTCAATTGCCCAGAGATTCTCAAGCGTGAACTCATCCATACAGACCCAGCACATATCAGCACTCTCACCATAGATCATACTCAATGCGGCAGGGCTAACGCCGATTGGCATAACAAACAAGGGCGGGTACATACCAAAACCAGTACCCATATCTTCCACCCGGACTTCACTCGCCATCATTGTATCTTCATCCATTTTTTCCATAACTTTTTCAGATCCGCACATATACTCATTAACTCGAGCAAGCCATTCTGCCTGCGCTTCAAAATGTAATCCCTCTGATAAGGCCTGTGTATATTTGATAGGTTCTTCTCTGGTATCACCCGACCTACCCAGAACAGAGCCTGTGTACAGTTTCCTCATGTAAGGGTTGAAAATAGTCTCATCCTGAAAAGGTCTCTTTATAGTTGACATTTTTTATCCTCCAATAAACCTTAAAATAGGTTTAATCCAAACAATGGGTTGAAAATCAACCTGTTTATCCAAATAAAGGATCAGGCATGGTTTAAAGCAAATAGAACCCGTGGGGAATGGGACAGATCCTCTTCATTTCCATAGGTTCTCCTTTTCCTCTTCGGGGAGTTCTTGATACCACCTAGGTTGTTTATTTATTATTCCGTATCTGGATATCGTTCCGGGTGGAACGGTTTTCACATCCGCCCAGCCATCAGGTCGAAACAGAATATGGCCATTTTCACATTGATATAGATAAGCAGGGATTTTTTCATCTCCACTGTGCCATTCCA
>DAOWMC010000157.1 GCA_030643285.1 Methanobacteriota archaeon
AATGCTGTTGAGCCATTTTTGGGAAAAGATTGCTGTTTTATCCTGATTTTTCCTTTTATGTTAAATAAGTGCCATAAATCAAGACATTCTATCTCTGATCCAAAACCGTAGTAAAGAACTCACACACCTTTTTAGAAACAATACTCATAACCCCTCCGTAGAAATGATCTGTATCCAAAACCAGACATTCCTTATCCCCATTTGCTTCTGAATATAACCTTTCAAACTCATTGGAGGGAACTACTGGATCTTTTTTTCCATTTATCATTAGCTTTTTACAATTCGAACTTAAATCCGCATTTATCTTGTCCACCTTTCCAAGAATTGACATTGTTACGAGGCCGTTTATCTCTACAGAAGTTCGCGAAACTGCATTTGATGAAACGACAGCTCCAAAGGAATATCCCAATACACCAATATATCTTTTTGATTTTTTTAAGTAGGATATAGCAGATAAAACGTCCCCGATTTCCGGGATACCTTTTCCATACTCCCCATAATCGAAGCAAAGGGCAGATATACCCTGTTTCACAATTTCGTTTGCTAAATGGACAATCCTTTCATCATATCTTGATCCCCCCATCAATGGATGCGGTGGACATAAGACCACCCCAACATCGGAAACGTCATGCAATGTTCCATACAGGGTTCTATCATCGTTTCTAAAAGATATTTCGATTGGCATGGGATATATATTTCGCAGTTAAAAGATATAGAGGTGTCTATAAATCCGCTCTTAACTATTTTGTGTGGTGAATGAAACCCGGAGCATTCAAATTAAAATTTAAATCAATCCGAATAAAATTGTAAAGCCCAAATATTTATATACCTTACGCATACTTTTTGGTTCAAATGGAATACATGATTTCGGGCACCATCGTTTATGGGGACGACTTTGAGCTGGTTGATGGTTACGTAAGTATAAAGGATGGCATCATAAAAGAGGTGGGTGAAGGTAAAGTAGATTGCGTGGCCGAGGGAATCGTGATCCCTTCATTTGTTAACGCCCATACCCATATTGGCGACTCGGTTATGAAAGACGTTGAATTCATGACCTTGGATGATCTTGTAAAACCGCCAGATGGGTTAAAGCATAGGATACTCAAAGAAACTCCCCCCAACGAGCTTTTAAGTGCGATGGAATCAACCATTTTTGACATGATCCTTACAGGAACCGGCGCCTTTGTCGATTTTCGGGAGAGTGGTCTTACTGGTGCCCGGTTATTGAAGGAAGTATTAGATGGCCACCCTATCGATGGAAAGATCTTTGGCCGCCCCGCAAAGGCAGATTATAATTCGCTGGAAGAGTTTATATCAGAAATTGATGGTTTTGGTATAAGTAGCGCCATTGAATACGATTTAAAACTTTTGGACAGGATCGTTTCTGAGGTAAAGAGACAGAAAAAGCAGGTAGGTGTTCACGCTGGTGAAAAGGACCGATCGGACATTAAGGGGGCAGTTGAACTCAACCCGGATCACATTGTTCACCTGACAAAAGCCTCCGGGAAGGATATTAGCTTAATTGAGGATAATGACATCCCCGTTGTTGTATGTCCACGCTCTAACTTTGTTACAGGAGTTGGAAAACCACCCGTATCCGAAATGATGGATCGGGGGATTACGGTTGGAATTGGCACTGACAATCTGATGCTAAATTCTGCCAACATGTTTTCCGAAATTGAGTTTCTGGCCAAGATCTTTTTGCATGATGACCGAAAGGTTTTTAAGATGGGCACACTAAATGGAGCAAAAATAATCCATAAGGACAAAGAGATAGGATCAATACTACCGGGGAAAAAGGCAAATTTGGTAGTTATTAATAAAAAATCAGATAATATGAGGGGGGTTAAAAACCCATTATCAGGTATTGTCCGGCGTGCAAGGCCAGATGATATCGTGGCTTTGGTCTATGAAGGAAACCTGACCCCTAAAAATTATTTGTTCAAAAAGGAGGCAAAAGATGGATATAAGCACTAAAATCGGCGAGGTAATGTCAAAAGATGTTTTTCATGCAACCGTTCCCGGATCAAGAGATGATGTATTAAATATGCTAAAAGAAAAGCAAGTTTCAGGGGTTCCGGTGGCAAAAGATGGGAAATTGGTTGGCATAATCACAAGGACAGATATGCTTAAACACCCTGAAGAAGAACAGATCGCGATTCTTATGACCAGAAATCCCGTAACAATTGGGCCCAACGAAGATGTTTCTTATGCCGCATCCTTGATCCTTCAAGAGGGTATAAGGCGATTGCCCGTTGTAAAGGATGATCAGCTTGTTGGCATAATAACCATTACTGATATAATACGTGTAATTTCAAAATTGGGGATAAATGATAAAATTGAAGGCGTAATTGAAAACGGAACGATTTCCGTATGGGATGAAACGCCACTTCCCATTGTTGGAAAGATCCTGGAGCTGGCACATATTGCCGCATCACCTGTGATAAATTCAGAAGAAGATTTATCCGGCGTTATAGCAGACAAAGATCTGGTAAATGCTGCAGTGATTGAAGATTCGGTAGAGAAATCAGATATGTCAGCAGGATCTGATGAGGATGCATGGACCTGGGAGAGCATGCGAGACACAATGAAGATATACTATGGCGTTTCAAAGATAAAGCTGCCAGATATACCGGTTAAAGAAATCATGAAAAAAAATCCCACTACTGCATTTTTATCAACAGAAATCAGTGATTGCGCCCAAAAGATGGTTAAAAACAAAGTATATCAAATCCCAATTGTTTCTTCAAACCAAAAACTGATCGGATTGGTAAAAGCCAAGGATCTTTTGAAAGCATTGATCTGATTTACCAGAGTAACTTAAAGTAGCTTAAGGTCCCCGGTTATTTTATCCAATTCCGTGCTTTTTGAAGGCCCGATTCCAAGTGAGGTCACGGTTCCTGGTGACACCTCAGTCAAACCTGCATCTGAGACAATGGCGAACGGAAATCCAAGCTGTTTTGCCTCATCTCTTATCAGATACAGGTCCTCCAAACTTTTAACTCTTAGCGCCACTTTTTTTTGACCGGATCGTAACCAGTTAGCCCGATCTCCTCGCTTTGTCTGCTCATATGCCAAAATAGAGGCGTGTGCTGCCTGAACTGCAGTTTTCCCCGCAGAAAGATTTAAATCAGTTCTTAATACAATACATTGTTTATATTCTGACTCTTTTTTCTTAAATGACATATTTATTTCCTGTCCACTTCCCAAAAGTTCAGCATGTTTTATATATTATAAACTTCTCGAAAGGATTTTTTTATACTTTTCAAAAAAATTAGTATTCCAATCGAAAGATTTTTTGTTGCACTGTGTACACATATAGATCATATAAATAGAAAAGGTGAAAATAATGTCCGAACTGGGCAAGAAGGTAAGAATTGAAAGGATAATGGACCGAAAAAGTGGCAATATCTTAATCGTACCAATGGATCATGGGATTTCATTAGGTCCAATCGAAGGGTTATTGGATATGAGAAAGGCTGTTGACGACGTGGCAGAAGGTGGTGCCGATGCAGTTTTACTCCATAAAGGAATCATAAGAGCAAGCCATAGAGGATACGGTAGAGATATAGGCCTTATAGTTCATCTTTCTGCAAGTACATCTCTTGGCCCCGACCCATTAAATAAGGTATGGGTTACAACAGTTGAGGAAGCCATAAAGTGGGGGGCTGATGCGGTAAGTGTTCATGTAAATTTAGGTGCTGAAGACGAACCTGATATGCTTATGGAACTTGGTTGCACCGCCGAGATTTGCAACGAATGGGGGATACCGCTTCTTGCGATGATGTACCCGAGGGGAGAGCGAGTGAAAAGTGAACATGATGTTGAATTTGTAAAACATGCCGCCAGGGTTGGTGCGGAGCTGGGCGCCGATATAGTTAAGACAAACTACACAGGAGACCCCAATTC
>DAOWMC010000055.1 GCA_030643285.1 Methanobacteriota archaeon
AGAAAAGATACATGCGGATTGTGTATGCACTTCTGCAAATGCACCAAAAGTTGTGGAATCGATGGATTCGGATTCGGTTATATTTGGCCCGGATCATAATCTTGCACGCTACGTTGAAAAAAATACGTCTAAAAATATAATCCCTGTTCCAGAATATGGTCTATGCCCAACGCATCATCAAATAACGTACCAGGACCTTGTGGATGCAAAAAAAGAACATCCTACAGCAAAAGTGGTAGTTCATCCAGAATGCGTTGCAGATATTCAAGATGCAGCAGATCATATCGCATCAACAAGTGGTATGGTCAGATTTTGTAATGAATCCGAATGCACAGAGTTTTTGATAGGAACCGAAGTCGGTTTGCTTCATAGGCTTAAAAAAGAGTGCCCAAAAAAGAAATTTTATCCACTGTCAATGAGCGCTGTTTGTCCACAGATGAAGATGCATACACTTGATAAAATTGAAAGATCACTGGAGGACGAGGTGTTTTGTGTGGAGGTCCAAAAGGATATCACAGATAAGGCAATAAAAGCGATAGAAAGGATGCTTAAAATTTGAGGCATGGTAATAAATGAACCAAAACGATTTTGTTGTCGTTTTATGTACAGCACCTGTGCTGGAGTCCGAAAAGATTGCTAAAGCCCTGATCGAGGGGAAATTTGCAGCATGTGTAAATGTTTTTGAGGTTAAATCATATTTCATGTGGGAAGAAAAGTTTTGCGATGAAAAAGAGGATTTACTGATTATTAAAACTAAAAAAAACAGGATAAATGTTGTTATAGAAAAAATAAGGGAACTACACAGTTATGAGGTTCCTGAAATCATCGCACTTCCTATTATTGATGGATCTGATAGCTATTTATCCTGGATTGGAGAGAATGTAAAATAGAGCTATAGAGCCGCAAGATAAATATGTGAGAAAAAGAATAAAGATGGGATGCTATAACCCATCATTCGGCTGCAACTTGAGGTGTACCGCCAATTGCTTCACGTATCTGTTGTTGTAACTGTGTAAAACGCTTTTGAATACGCTCTTCTTGCCTTTCAAGCGTTTTTAACCTTAATTCAAATGTCTCCTTCTGCCCGGATAGTTTCTCTTTTACATCACCCTTAACGGATTTGACAAGAAGATCGCCAATTCTTTGATATATTACCGGATTCTCATCCAGTTTATCCATCTCTTCCAGTGCCATATTTGTCTCGTTTAGTGCCATTTCTACCTGAACTTTCTGTCCTGATATCGCCTGCGCCTGCTGTTGCACCTGTTGCAATTGTGCTACCTGATTTTGTATTTGTGGGGATATGTTTTCCATTTTTCCCTCCTTTTTAAACATTTTTGTATTTCATAACCATGATGGCAAACTTTATACTTATAGAGAACAGAGACAGTGCCATATTATTTAAGTTTATGTAAATAGGAGGGAGAATAAAATGCATTCAATGTCACCACAGATGGCTTACGATCGGGCAATCACTGTTTTTAGCCCCGACGGCAGGCTTTTTCAGGTAGAATATGCGAGAGAAGCCGTTAAGAGAGGAACAACGGCTATTGGTGTAAGGGGTAAGGAAGGTGTTGTTCTAATTGTTGATAAAAGGATATCCTCACGCTTATTAGTAGCGTCTTCCGTAGAGAAGATTTTTCAGATAGATGAGCATATAGGTGTGGCAACTTCTGGCCTTGTTGCTGATGCAAGAAATCTGGTAGATAGGGCGAGAGTCGATGCGCAGGTAAACCGGATGTGGTATGATGAGCCAATAGGTGTCGAGACTCTGGCGAAGAAGGTATGTGATCATAAGCAGGCATATACACAGTACGGGGCGGTAAGGCCTTTTGGAACCGCTTTATTGATAGCAGGTTTGAATTCTAATGAAAGTAGTAGCCTGTTTGAAACAGATCCAAGCGGTGCGTTATTAGAGTACAGGGCAACAGGTATCGGAGCAGGAAGGCCTGCTTTAATGGAAGTGTTTGAAGAGAAATACGATGAAAACCTTAGTATTGATGAAACGGTATTATTGGGGTTAGAAGCCTTGTCTAAAGCCATAGAAGGTAATTTAAATGCTGAAGTAATTGAAGTTGGGGCTATAGAAGTAAAAACAGGCAAATTTAGACGATTCGGAGCAGAAGAGTTGAATAGTTTTGTTTCTATTGCTATGGAACGCCAACCATCAGAGAAAAAGTCAGAGGATAAACAAGAAAAATAACTATCTCTTATGAGTACACTTGATGATGCAGTAATCGCAAGATTTAAAAGAGGGGGGACTTTTGAGATTTTGGTTGATGCAGACGGGGCTCTGGCCTTTAAAAAAGGTGAAGCGGTTGAGATGGAATGCGTTTTAGCCGTTGAAGATATTTTTGAGGATGCTAAAAAGGGGGACAGGGCTTCGGAAGAGGATCTGCTTCGGGCATTTGACACCCTTGATACTCTCGAAATCTCAAAAAGAATCATAAAAGACGGAGAAATACAGCTAACAACAGAGCAGAGAAAAAGGATCAGGGATCAGAAAAAGAGTAAAGTAATTAATATAATTGCGACAAACGCTATTAACCCTCAAACAAGTGGACCTCATCCACCGGCGAGAATTGAAAGGGCAATGGATGAAGCAGGTGTTACCATCGATATTTCTAAAAGTGTGGATGACCTTGTGAAGGAGGCAATGAAAAAGATCCGACCGATCATACCGATACGCTTTGAGGAAGTTGATATTGCAGTTAAAGTACCGGCCGAATATGCTACAAAGTCATATGGTGATATCCATGGTTTTGGACAGCTTATTAAAGAAGAATGGCAAAGTGATGGGTCATTGATCATTGTTATTAAAATCCCTGCTGGTCGTCAAGATGATTTTTATTCCCTTGTGAACCGTCTCACAAAGGGAGATGTGGAAACTAAATTATTGAAAAAAGGAAGGTAAAATGATAGATAAGGAGGTTGTTGTACCGGGAGATTTTCTTTCAGATGACCCCAGTATGGCAGGGGTAGGGACATTTGTGGAAAATGGAAAGGTCTTTGCACAGGTGTATGGTATTTTGGAATCCCGTGACCGGTTAAGAGTTATTTCACTTGGTGGAAAGTATGTCCCATCGCCCGGTGATGATATAATTGGTAATGTTGTTGATTTTAGTTTATCGAGCTGGAAAGTTGATATTAATTCGCCATACGGTGCTGATTTGCATATATCCGAGTACCCACAAAGGGTAGACTTTGGTGATATGAGTAGATATATAAAGGTAGGAGATTCGATTATCACAAAGGTTACCCGTGTTGATAATGAGAAAAGGGTTGACTTAACATTAAAAGGATACGATTTAAGGATTTTGAGGGGCGGAAGAATAATTGATTTTTTTCATACAAAGATACCGAGACTTATTGGAAGGTCCGGGTCTATGATAAATATGATAAAAGAAGAAAGTAAATGTGCAATATATGTTGGACAGAATGGCAGAATCTGGGTGAATGGTGAGGATGATAAAATGGCTCTTGCAATAAAAACTATAAAAAAAATTGAAAAAGAGGCACATACCTCCGGATTGACTGCTAGAATAGCACAATTCTTAGAAGATGAAAGGTAAGGAATTGAAAATGAGTGATATGCCAGAAAAATTTATTAATGAAGAAGGTTTGAGGTTGGATGGAAGGCAGGTAAATGAATTAAGACCGCTTAAAATTGAAGTAGGAGTTTTAAAAAGGGCGGATGGTTCCTGTTATCTTGAACTTGGGCAAAATAAGGTTGTTGCAGCAGTCTATGGCCCAAGAGAGATTCATCCGCGTCATCTTCAAAATGCAATGGAGACCGTGGTCAGGTATAGATATAACATGGCATCGTTCTCTGTAGATGAGCGAAAAAGACCGGGTCCTGACAGAAGGGGTGTCGAGGTATCCAAGGTAAGCAGGGAAGCTATAGGGCCTGTCGTTTTAAAAGAATATTACCCAAGATCCTCTATTGATATTTTCGTAGAGGTTCTTCAAGCGGATGCTGGAACAAGAACAGCAGGCATTAATGCTGCATCCGTAGCTTTGGCAGACGCTGGTATTCCAATGAAGGGTTTGGTTTCATCGTGTGCTGTTGGAAAAGTGGACGATACGCTTGTGCTGGATCTTATGAAGGAAGAGGATAATTACGGGCAGGCAGACATGCCAATTGCAATGGTGGCAAAAGAGGATAAGATAACGCTTTTACAGATGGACGGCCACCTAACAAATGATGAGTTTAAAAAAGGCCTTGAGATGGCTATTTCCGGCTGCAAAAAGATATATGAGGTTCAAAAGAAGGCTTTAATAGATGCGTATAGCTAAACCCGGATAAAAATAACTAATAAGATAACCGGATAAAACAAATGCATAAACATGGTTAGGCTAAAGCCATTTAAAGCGACGACAATCAATCCTGAGCTTGATAACATAGATGATCTTATATGCCCGGTTTATGATACAATCAACGCTTCACTATATGAGATCTATGCAAAAGAACCCGATAACGTTATTCATTTCACAACAAGAAAAAAAGATGTCCCCGGGAAGGATTTTATTGCCTATGCGACAAATAGCCTGAACCGTTTCTTTAAGGAAGGGGTTCTGAAGGAATTTGATGAAGATGCATTTTATATTTATGGGATAATTTACAGCATTTCAGATGAGATACTGGATCAGATCCCAGAGGGAGAGAGAAGAGATAGATATTTCACCTTGGGCCTGGTTTCTCTGGTTGAGGTAGAGGAACTCGGAAATGATAATATCGTCGGTCACGAAAATACTTTTAAAGTAAACACCCGAGAAAGATATAATCTTATGAAGGGATGCGGCATGAATTTCTCTCCGATACTTGCTGAATACAGTATGCCTGAACATAACTTGAACCGCCTTTTGGAGGATTATCTGGGGATTAAAAGGCCCGACCTAGCGCTAAAAAAAGATAGAATGCCACTTGTAGATGTGATGTTAGATGATTCAAGGCACTTGTTATGGAAAATTACTGACAAAGGAATTATTGAAAATATCCGGGAGATGATGGGGGATAAAAAGATAATGATCCTTGACGGGCATCATCGGTATACTGCTTCTGTTCAGCTAAGGAATAACGATGGTATGGATTATACAATGATGATGCTCGTAGAAGGTGGTGACGGGGCACTTTTATTGCTCCCCTGGCACAGATGTCTAAAAAACTGTGATATGGATAAACTCCGGGATATAATAAACAAAAAATTTGAAGTCGAGAGTTTTGAAAAAGCTGACCTTGATGGGTACTATCATAAACTGAGGGGGGATAATAAATCCGAAGTCAAAATTGGAATGTATGATGGTACTAAATTTCATATATTACACCTTGGTAAAAAGACGGTGAAAGCAGTAAGTAAAAAAAAGGATGAAACAATCGGATTGAATCTGATTATAATGCATGAGTGGCTCATTGAACCTACTTTGATCGGGAGACCCGAAGATGTTGTTTTTGTATCGTGCCCAAGTAAGGCAACTGATAACGTGGACAATAATGGATTCAAAGTAGCTTTTTTTTCCAACTCCCTTCAGATAGAGGATGTTGAATACAAGGCTCATAAAAAAAAGAAAAATTTCCCTCAAAAATCAACATACTTTCTACCAAAGGTTGCTGAGGGAATCGTTATGCGAAGGTTTGATTGAAAGGCGATGGATATGGGGTTTAAAAACATTATTTTAGATAAGAAGGATGGGGTCGCTAAAGTAACCATAAACAGGCCAAAAGCGCTTAATGCTTTGAATTTGGAGATTTTATCAGAGCTTTCCCGTGCTGTAAAGGATATAAGAGAGGATGATGAAGTAAGAGGCGTTATAATAACTGGCGCCGGCAGGGCCTTTGTGGCAGGTGCAGATGTATCTATGATGGTTGGTAATTCGCCTTTAGAGGCGAGAAAAGTTGTTGAAATGGGGCAAAGAACATTTATGGAAATAGAAAACCTGAAAAAGCCAACGATAGCCGCAATAAATGGTTTTGCGCTTGGAGGTGGTCTTGAACTTGCACTGGCATGTGACCTTAGGATAGCATCAGAAAATGCAAAGATGGGTTTGCCAGAGGTTGGTCTTGGGATCATGCCCGGATGGGGTGGAACCCAGAGATTACCAAGGATTGTAGGAACTGGCCTTGCAAAAGAAATTATTCTGACAGGGGATCACATAGATGCCGAGAGGGCGAAAAGAATCGGCCTTGTAAATAAAGTGGTGGCATCTGACGATCTTGATGAGGCAGCAATCGAGATGTTAGGGCGGATAATGTCACGGGGTCCAGTTGCCATTGGTGCTGCAATATCTGCCATAAATATGAGCCTGAATGTAGATTTGGATTCGGGTCTGGCATATGAACAGAGTATGTTCTCACTTTGTTTTTCAACAGATGATTCTAAAGAGGGTATATCAGCTTTTTTAGAAAAGAGGAAACCAAAGTTTAGGGGCAGGTAAGCAAGTCCAAGCAAAATCTTTTTATCGTTTGTACTTAAATGGTAAACCATAAAAATGCATGTTTAAAAAGGAGGATTGGAATTTGGACTATAAATTTACTTCTGAACAGGAGGCCCTTAGAAAGGAGTTCGGCGATTTTTTCAGCGAAATTATGAAGGAAGCTCCGCCTGGTTGGGGTGGAAATTTAGAAGACACATATGGTAGCGATGAGGGGTGGAATTTCCACAAAAAAGTCTCTTCTGAGCTTGTAAAAAGAGGTTGGGTTGTTAGGGCATGGCCCAAGGAATATGGGGGCCAGGATGCGCCATTGGTTGAGCAACTAATCTTCAGTGATGTAGCAGGTTATCACTTTGCACCTGGAATAGATCTTTTTGGTGCGGGTATGATAGGTCCGACACTTCTTTCGGTGGGAACAGATGAGCAGAAAAAAGAGCATCTTCTCCCCATTGCAAAAGGTGAAAGGGGCTGGTGTCAGCTTTGGAGTGAACCTAATGCAGGTTCGGATCTGGCATCTCTTACAACCACTGCCAAGTTGGAAGGTGATTATTACATACTAAACGGTCAAAAGACCTGGACAAGCGGTGCTCATCGTGCTGATTGGGGATTTGGCGTTTTTAGAACTGATCCGGAGAAAAAGAGGAGTAAAGGGCTTTCTTTTATGGTAT
>DAOWMC010000201.1 GCA_030643285.1 Methanobacteriota archaeon
AGTCGATGGGATGCATTCAAGATTGAGTGATTTTCCTTTCCTTTCAGGTTTTCATGTTACAAGAGCGGCACTCAGGGATATATATGTTATGGGTGGCCTTCCAATTGCTCTTTTTTCAGATATACATGTGTCAGACGATGGTGATGTGGCAAAGATTTTTGACCATATAGCCGGGATATCGGTTGTTGCTGAGGTCATGAACGTTCCGCTTATAACAGGAAGCACGCTGAGGATAGGCGGTGACATGGTCATAGGAGAGCGGATGACCGGATGTGTTGGTGCAGTTGGTCAGGCAGTTGATATAACCTCAAGAAAAAAAGCAAAGGCAGGTGACGTGATTTTAATGACAGAGGGTGCAGGAGGTGGGACAATATCAACAACAGCCCTCTATTATGGTAAAGCCAAGATCGTGGAAGAGACCCTGAATGTCAAATTTTTAAACGCATGCGAGATACTTATAAGAGCGGGCTTTGCCAGTAAGATTCATGCAATGACAGATGTTACAAATGGCGGAATCCGTGGGGATGCCAAAGAGATATCAAAAACTGCCGGTGTCAAACTCTCCTTTGAAGAGGATAAATTGAGGTCACTTGTCAATCCCAGAGTCATGGCAATGCTCGATGAACTTGATATAGACTATTTGGGTGTTTCAATAGACTCTCTTTTGATTATAGCTACAAAAGAAGTGGCTGAAGAGATAAAGGACTTATTTTTTAGAAATAATATGCTTGTAGACGAAGTAGGATCTGTAGAAGAAGGAACAGGATCCAAAATAACCATTGATGGTAAAACAAAAGACTTTTCACCACGTTTTAGAGAATCTGCCTACACACCACTAAAAAAGATAGTTGGTGAATCATCAGAAAGGGATTTTTCCGAGATGAAAAAAAAGGTAGACGAAGCTGTTAACGAATCAATCGGAAAAAAGAAAGACCTGATTAACCGTATCTGTGGTCAGTAACTTTAGCCCAGTAACTTTAACAAAAGTGCCTTTTGTGCATGCAATCTGTTTTCTGCCTGGGTGAAAATGACTGAATGAGAATCATTCATAACTTCATCTGTGATTTCCTGTCCCCTGTGCGCAGGTAAACAGTGCATAACGATAACATCACCATCTGCAATATCAATCAGATCTTTATTTATCTGAAAAGGCCCTAATGTTTTTAACCTATCTTCCTTTTCTTCTTCATCACCCATTGAAACCCATACGTCAGTGTAAAGCACATCTGCCCCCCCGGCAGCCTTTTTGGGGTTATCCGTTATCTCAACTTTACACCCAAGAGCTTTTGCATTTGATATGATTTTTGCATCAGGTTCATATCCTTTCGGGCATGCAACGATGATATCCATACCCATAAGGGCGCATGAAAGTATCGAAGAGTTGCATACGTTGTTTCCATCACCAATCCATACGAACTTTAATCCGGTAAATTTACCTTTAGCCTCCTTTATAGTCATCAAATCCGCAAGCGATTGACATGGATGCTCTAAATCGGATAAACCATTTATAACAGGAACCGTTGCATGCTCTGCTATCTTTGAAACAGTTTCATGCTTGAAAGCCCGAATCATTATCGCATGGACATAACCTGACAGAACCCTTGCCGTATCCTCCAGTGGTTCGCCACGTTCAAGTTGAAGGTCCCTTCGGCTAAGATAAAGTGCGTGACCACCAAAATCGGTCATTGCCACCTCAAAAGAGATTCTTGTTCTTGTAGAGGATTTTTCAAAGAGCATCCCAAGACTTTTATTCTTAAGTAATTCGCTGCTTTCCCCCTTCATACGCTTCTCTTTTAAGGAAATTGCCAGGTCCAGTAAATCTGAAATCCGGGCGGCATCAAAGTCGCATATTGATATAAAATTCACACCTAATCATCCCGGACATTTCTACTTCAATTTAACGGCGGTACCGTACACGAGTATCTCAGCTGTTCCCCCCATAACCGCAGATGTCGTGAATCTCACATTTATCACCGCATTCGCAACCATCTCTTTTATCAAATCCATTTTTCCCACCTGTTTAGCTCTATAAAGCTATTCCTATAAAATCATAAACTTTATGATTAAACAATTAACCGGCTAAATCAAACTTGATTACCATACATTGAAAAATATTCATAAAAAGACCCTTTAAGCTTATTATCTACAAATATTTTTCCATCTATCTCCCGTTCAAACAGATAATCAAAAATATCAGATATTTTAAGTATTGTATATATATTAAGTCCCGTATCATTCAACAGGATCCTATCCTCTTTTGATAGCTCCTGTCGATCAACAGCAATGACTATTCCTTTTGGTATCACATTTTTGTATGCCAGTTTGGCCCAGCTTTCCACCTTGGTCTTTCCTGTTGTTATCACATCATCCACCATCAAAACAGAATCCCCATCTCTTATATCTCCAACAATTAACTTTTCCCGCCCGTCTCCATACTCTTTGGCATCTTTTCTGTCATAACCCCATCTTTTGTCAACACCATACAACCCCCAGAGTTTAATTGCAATCAACGAAGATATGGGTATTCCCTTGTATGCCGGGCCATATATATAATCAAAATCCGTGCCCAGTTTGTCAACTATTACGGATGCATACGCCTTTGAAGTCTCTGCGGCCTTACGCCCCGAATCCATTGCAAATGCCATGTTTATAAAATATGGTGAAACTCTACCACTTTTTAACTCAAATTCTCCAAATCGAATTGCACCGGATCTGACCAGATGCAATATAAAATCCTTCTGGTATTTCTTCAAAGAGATCCCCCGCTAAACATATGTTATATCGTGTTTACCGGTCTGCCTAAGGCAAAACCTTAACCGCATACCATACTTAATAGCTTCATGTGCTGATAATCTTATCCATTATATCCGGTATTATAAACTCCATTCTTTTTGTAAAGTAGGGTGATATTCTACAAAAATCCGTTGGTCCTACATATGCCTTGTTTCCAAGGATCGCTTTGCCAATAGTTTGGAAGGAGTTTTCTTCTTTCCAGCGATGGAAAATATCATAAATTTTATTTGGGAATATCTAAATCAGACTCTGACGGGGGTAGAAAACATAAACCTCGATATGA
>DAOWMC010000022.1 GCA_030643285.1 Methanobacteriota archaeon
GAAATCGAAATAAAAAGCAAGGGTTAAAAAATTCTGGGTGAAGAAATGGGGCTTTTAAAACTATTGAAACTGGGTAAGTTGTTAGAAATAGATTCTGAGAAGGGGCATATGTTTATAAAAGGCGAAGAGGTTATGATCCTTCCGTCAGAAATAACTGAAGAATTGTTCATATCCCTTAGTAACATTGTTGGGGCCGGTGGTGCAACAGGCTCTCTTTACATAGCTGGAAAAGAATTAGGCAATACATTCTTTGATATATTTAAAAAAATGAATGATTATGACGTAACAGTTTCCGAGGATAAATTTAAGAAGGCTCTGGAGGATTTTATCCCTTTTATTGGTGCTGGTAAGATTAAAATACAGGAAATAAACTTTGAAAATGCAAACTTTGTACTTTGGGGGTGGAATCTTCCGGAAGTTGGCCTAAGAAGGAGATCAGATACCCTGATCTGCCATATTGTCAGGGGAGTTTTTACCCGGTTTTTAGAAATTGTAACAGAAAAATCTTGCACGGGGAAAGAAGTTAAGTGTCAGGCAAAAGGCGATGAATACTGCGAATTCAAAATATGTTACAGTGAGCTTTGAGTTCGGTAGATAAAATTAAAAAATCTCTTTTTTGTATTATATCAAAAGTAAACCTTTTAAAAAAAGGTTTAATCTAAAAACTAGTATTTTAAAAAGGTTTAATCTAAAAACTAGTATTTTAAAAATAGTGTAAATCAAAAAAAATAGCCTTAAATAATGATTTAATCTAAAAAAGGTTTTGTTCAAAGCTTTTTTGAAAAGCTTTGTATCCGTGGTTTTTCACATCAGCTTTAAAATACGATATTTTTATAGTAAAGGACAAATATGCCAAAGACAATATATAAACATACCTTGAACAATAAATTTTATGTATGATTAATGTATTTTTAAAATCGTAAAGTTGTTGGAGGTGATAAAGAATGAAAAATCTTAATCTCGAGGTTAAAAAGCTGGAAGCAAGGGAGACCAAATCAACTGGATGTAGTGGCCCATGTTTGGAATATTATTGGAATGGTATCTGTCTTGAACTGGGATGGACTATAAGTTTGCCATGCTGCTAAAGGACGCCCAAATTTTAATTGTATATATCGTTTCTTTGTTACAAAATAGCAGGGACGTGGGGGGGATTTTTGTTTTTTTTTCCACCCTTATTTTAATTAAGTCATCGCATGTTTGTAACAATAAGTTTAAGACGGTTGATTAAAAACCATAATGAATACATGATTGATACCCATTGCCACCTAACATTCAAACAGTTTGAAGATGATAGAGATGAAGTTATCAAAACTGCAAGAAAAACTCTTTCAAAACTTATAACCTGTGCTGCCGAGCCAGGCGATGCGATAAACGCACTTGGTCTACAAGAGGAAAATCAAAAGTTTATCTACGTTACACTCGGTATGCATCCGAAGTTTGCAGTTGACATAAACGATAAAGAGTTGGAAGAATATTTTGAATTGATAAAGTCAAATAGGAAAAATATTGTCGGTGTTGGGGAGATAGGTCTTGATTATCACTGGGTCAAGGACCCATTAAAGGTAAAAAAAAGCAAAAAAATCTTTAACGAGTGTCTCTTACTTGCAAATGAGCTGAAACTGCCAGCAGTTTTGCATCTGAGAAATGCGATAGAAGATGGTTTTGAGATGGTTTTGGATAAAGATATTAAATCGGCAGTCTTTCACTGCTTTTCTGGTAAAAGGCAACTTGCGGAGCAGATCTGTGAAGAGGGATATTATGTTTCGATTCCAACAAGTATCGTCAGGAATAAAACCTGAAAAAGACCGTCAAAGGTGTCCCAATTACCAATTTACTATGTGAGACTGATGCACCATACCTTTGCCCTGAAGAAGGGAAAAGAAATGTCCCCTCGAATGTTAAGACAGCTTATGAGATGGTGGCCGAGATCAGGGGAGAAAAAATCGAGAGTGTCATAAAAGCCATTGATAAAAACTGTGAAAATGTATTTAATTTTTTTTAGTGGGTGGTCTTTTGTTTGTGGGCGGGTCCGGATATTTCGCCTTAATCATTTCAATCGCACAATTTAAGTCGTCTGTGAGTTTATTATCTGTATTTCCTGAAAAAAAGTCTATACGAGATGCGATTGCGAGTTTGGATGAAAGGGCCTTTGCAATCTTTCCACGCTGCCACCATGGTGCACCAGCTATCAGAGGGTGTTTGAAGATTACCCCATACTTTGGCGGGGGTGTGCCTTTCTCCAGATGCCTGAATAAAGCCTTTTTCGCACCTAAAATTTGAATGGTGCCAGAAGGCATCCTTGAAATATTTTTCATACCATAAGCAAGCGATATGAGCCTCGCCCCGATCAAAGGTCCAGCTAAATTTGTAATATTTGGTGCTATTTCATTCATCTTTTTCTCTATCAACTCTTGAAGTGAACATCTGACCTCCTCCTGTTTCAATTTACACTGCATTAGATTAGAAATCTGCTCTTCACAATCATTTTTTGTTATGTCAAACGAATATAAATAACTCCAGTTCCTCAATTTTTCACAAAATAAGTTTAAAGTCTCATCAATCTCATCTAGCGTGTTTATTGCAAGTATTATTATCTGATCCTCGCCAATTGAGGCATCAACCTTTTTTTCCGCAAGTTCTATCGCAGTTGTATGTAAAAGCCCTAAATATTCATCTTTTGATCCTGCAAAATTCGATTTTATTGCCAAATCAAGAAAAGATATTTTTTGCAAATTTCTTTCTACGATTAACTCTCCCCTCAAAAGACGATTTTGAATTTCTTCAACAGAGAATAATTCCTGTTTTATTATGCTTTCATCGTCATCGACTTTGAAAGAGCCAAACCAGGTATTAACAATATACATAGATATTCCCTAAAAGTGCGGGGGGCAGGATTCGAACCCGCGAACGCCTACACGATAGGATCTTGAGTCCCACACCTTTGTCCACTTGGTTACCCCCGCCAGTTCCTGTAAAGGTACAATACTAACCCTAATCCATAAATACCTTGTTAAATCTGTATCAATAATCCATCAGGTTTCTTGTAGTATTGGATTAAACGGATTCATGTGAAGATTTCTTCTCCGCCAATTTCTTGATCAGGTCCAAGTTAGCACCTTTTTCACTTTCGATATACCCATGATCGGTCCCGTCTTTAAATATTCGCTCACCAGTCTCGCTTCGTACAAAGACAGTTGACCATCCACTCGGGCTACCAACAGAGCCAACGGATATGTCAGCAAGTTCTGCGGTGAAATCTTTGCAGTGGGCGCAACCGGGCATTGCATACTGGGAGATCTCTTTCAACGGAATCTTCTTTTCCTCATCTTTGGAGTATATAAGAAGATTGCCTTTCTTTATGTCGAATTTTCTTATGCCCTTGATGCCTCCGAGTTGTTTTCCAACATAGTCTATAAAGTCATGGCCGAAACTTTCCATGCAAAACAGACCAATCGTAAGTTTAATATTCTCTTTCCCCAATCCATATGGCTCTTCAAGAGTCTGTAGTTTTCTGACTGCCTGAATATGGCAAGGCGTTCCACAAATTCCAATTTTTGTGAATCCTGAGTCTATCGCTTCTTTTACTCCGAGGATATTTGCAGATTTGGTGTATTTCGTTCCGGCGGATTTTATCAGCCCCTTATAATCCGTTACAACAACCGGTTCCGGTTTCCAGCGTTTACCAGTTCCCGTAACCACCGCGCCATCGATTATACCTTCCTCCAATGCGTATGCAAATAACGATGTAACGACTCCACCATCCTGAGCACGTTTAAGTATATCTGATTTTGTCGCTTTTGCCAGAACACAGTCCCTGAAAACCCCTAAAAGCTCATCTTCTCTTACTTTTCCAAATACACTTTTTTCTATCTCAGGTATTGGTAGAAAAGTCCTCGGGCAAAAAGTGTAACATACTCCGCAGACCGTGTCATAATCTTCTACAAATACAGGTGTATCGTCTTTGAACTCGATCTTTGGGCAAAAGCCAACGCACAATCCACATGATGTACAGCGACCTGTACTTATCACATCTCGGTTCAGTTTATCAAATCCAAATTCCATAAATGTCGGAAGCTGTAAATTATTGGCAGACATCATAATCCCTCCATTTTCTCTTTAAGGCGTTGATAATCCCCCGTCACCTTCTTTTGAATCTCTTCAATCACTTCATCGGAAAGGTGCTTGAATCTCCCCTGTATCTTAAAGTAATCCTTGATAGGGGTAAGTTCAGGTGGGTCAACACTCATCTTATACTTACCCTCCTCGACTTCATAAAGTGGAAAGATACCTGTTTCTACGGCAAGCTTACCCAATCTTATGGTTAAATTGGTTTTACATCTCCAACCGGTTGGGCATACGACATATATATGAAGGTAACTTGGCCCATCAACTGACACTGCTTTTTTGACCTTATCCATCAGATCAAACGGATATGACGGGCAAGCGGTGGCCATATAGGGAATATCATGGGCGATTGCAATCGCTGGCATATTTTTCTTCCAAGTTTTTTGCCCAATACTCATCTTTCCTGAAGGGGCAGTGGTGGTCCAGGCACCGTAAGGTGTTGAACTTGACCGCTGGATTCCTGTATTCATGTAAGCTTCGTTATCAAAACAGACATATAACAGATCGTGACCCCTTTCAAGAGCCCCTGATAATGCCTGAAGACCAATATCTGAAGTACCTCCATCCCCTGCAAAAGCAATGACTTTGGCTTTCTTTCTCTTTCCTTTTCGTTCCACGACCTTTAAGGCAGATTCTATTCCCGAAGCAATGGAAGCGGTATTCTCGAAAAGCGTGTGTATCCAGGGAATTTTCCAGGATGTTGTAGGAAGTGCAGATGCAATGATCTCCGAGCATCCGGTCGCATTGACAAGGATTATGTTATCTCCAAGCGCCTTTACAACCTGTCTCATTGCCAGAGCCTCACCACAGCCTATACATGCACGGTGCCCTGGTGAAAAGTTTTCATCTCCCGTTACAAACCTCCGAGTCATTTCTTCCGCCTCCATCATTGCCTCACCCCTATCATCTCAAATTCTTCTTCAGATCCATTCTCTGATATTTCTTTCCCCCTCTTTATCATGTACTCGTACTGATCTATTGTGATATCTCTACCCCCAAGGCCACCAATGAAACTTACGATGTCAGGCCTATTCTTTTCCCTGTAGAATGCAGATCTTAACTCCGAACAGACGGGGCCCCCATAACCAAACGATATACATCTGTCAAGGACAACGAGTAATTTTGCACCTTTAACCGCTTTTCTAATTTCATCAAATGGGAACGGCCTCCAGAGGCGCAATCTCGCAAGCCCGACCTTTTTACCCTCTTTCCTCATCCTATCGATCGCAAGCATTGCGGTCTCGGCAAAGCTCCCCATCACAAGCAAAATGACGTCTGCGTCCTCCGTCCTGTAAGATTCGACCGGTAAGTAGGATCGCTCAAATATCCCCTCAAATTCCCCCCATGCTTTTGAAACAATCTTTCTGCTTGACTCGAAAGCCACGTTCTGGGATTTCTTTGCCTCTGTGTAGATATAAGGAGGGCCATAGCACCCCATGCTTACAGGTTTATCAGGATTAAGTGCAAACGGGTACTCAAACTCCGGAATAAAATCATCCACCTGACGCTGATCAGGTAGAATAACGGGCTCTATAACATGTGAGAGGTGAAACCCATCCAAATGAACCATTGCAGGGAATAGAACATCTTTATCTTCAGCGATTCTGTATGCACATAAAGTGAGATCATAGGCCTGCTGAACGTTCTCGGCAAATATCTGGACCCACCCGATATCACGCACAGCCATAGCATCGGAATGATCTCCCCAGACACTTAGCGGTGATGACAGCGCCCTATTCGCAACCACTGCAACAACCGGGAGCCGCATTGAAGAAGGAATATACAATACTTCATGCATGAGTTCCAGTCCCTGCCCCGCCGTGCATGTAAACACTCTTGCCCCTGCTGCTGATGCCCCAACACAGGCACTCATCGCAGAGTGCTCGGACTCAACACAAATAAACTCGGCATCCAGATCTCCATCTGCCACCATTTCAGAGAGTCGTTCCACAATATGTGTCTGAGGTGTGATGGGATAAGCTGATAGAACATCAACATCTGCCATTCTTACAGCTTCAGAGACTGCAAATGACCCTTCCAAACCCACTCTTTTTGTCATTACTCCTCCTCCACAATCATTGTTAGTGCCCCCCTGGGACATTCGTTTGCACAGATTCCGCATCCTTTACAGTAAAAATAGTTAGTTTCATAGTTACCGGCCTTTGATAGTTCAACAGCGGCATCAGGACAATAAATATAACACAATCCACATTTTATGCATTTGGACTGATCACGAATCGGCTTATTAGATCTCCAGTCACCCGTTTTATATGCACTTGCGTTCCCTGGCTCTGTAACGATGCTACCAAGTTCCAAATCTTTCCAGCTTAGCATCTTAAACCTCCTCTATCGTAGTTTCATCAAAAGCCCTATTCATCGCTTTGATGTTCTTGTCTGCGATTGGCCCAAATCTATGTTTTAATGGCTCAATTAAAGAATCCTTCTTTACAATTTTTGTAGCCTTCAAAAGTGCCCCTATCATCGTGGTGTTTGTGATAGGAACGCCTAAAGTCTCTCTTGCAATTTCTACGGCGTTAACTACCCCCAATCTGGATTCAACACCAAATTTAGACCTTATCTCATCTATCGATTTTTTTGTATTGATCAAGACGGTTCCACCGGATTTGAGTCCGGAGGTTACGTCAGTAATATTAAGCAGACCCGGGTCAAGAACTACAACCACATCGGGTGTAATGACCTCGGCCCTGATTTTTATATGTTCATCACTTATCCTAAGAAAAGCAAGAACCGGCGCTCCTCTCCTCTCGGGACCAAAACTGGGCATTGATTGTGCATACTTGCCTTCGTTTATCGCGGCATGACAAACCAGTTCTGCGAGTGTAACCGCACCCTGACCACCCCTACCATGAATCCTAATTTCCCTCAATAATTATCTCTCCTTTTACAAACAAGCTTTTATCCCCAAAATCTCATCTTTGCCAAAATATATATCTCTTGACATTTCTGCACATCCTATTGCAGCGCTCCATTTACCCAATGATTTTATTTTAGCATGTAAAAGCCTTTCTATTTCATCCACTACGCTTGAAACATTACTTAAAGACCCAGCTAAAAAAATTACCTCGTTTTGTACATCATAATCCTTCAAAAGCAGGATCATTGAACATATTTCCATTGCGGCAAATAAAGCGACTGTTTTTAGGGCAATCTCTTTTTTATCACCATTTGAGTCGAGCATCTCTGACACTTCTGAAAAAGATGTCATCTTGAGTACACCACCTTTTGAAAAAGCTTCGTTTGCAGACATTTTTCCATCGTCAACCTTACGAATCGCATCCAGATCCAAAGGGCCCTGGGTTAAACCAGGTGCAAAAATACATGCATCTATTGCACCTATGATCCTTCCCCCAGAAACGGCTAAGGTGACCGTATTTGAGCTTATATCACAAACAACAAAATCTCTGATACCTTTTAAATATGCATGGTATGCCACACCGATCTTTTCAGGTGAAGCACCATGGGAAAAGACCTTCATTCTAGGATCTATATTTGTGGCCGTGTGTATCCCGGGTATCACTATAGCAGGAAGATCTGAATTTTTTATCGCATCGAAAACATTTGTACCCCCGCCTATCGATATGCCCGCCTCTTTCTTTTGAACACCCCGATTTTTGACTTTTTTAATATCTGTTATCTTTGAAAAACCGTCACCCATGGAGTAGGTAATTGCAATTTGTTTTACATCATCCAAACTTATGGATAATCCCTTTTCGATTGCACTCAGGATCTCCGCTTCACACATCTCGGAAGCAGCTTTTCTATCAAGTTCAAAAGTTAAATTTGATGTGGTGGCAAACCGAATCGCTTTTGTTCCATGATCTATCCCTAAAAACACTATCTTTAATGTTGGAATGCTCAGCTTAAAAACTTTCTACATTTAATCTTGTCTTTGTATATGTCGAAACCCATATCCCGATAAGCGATATTATAAAGGCCCCCGCTATGGAGAATACGAGATACAAGAGGCTATCGGTAAATCCCCTTTCATTGATGGATAGTACAAATTCACTGCCACCCCAAAGAACCAGCCCTGATGCGAATGTGAAAAATGGAAACGCCCAATGTTTCCATATCTTTTCCTCTTCGATATAGTAGTTGATTATACTTCCCGCAACAGAAAGCAAGGATGCACCAACATACCACCAGACAGAAGCATTGATGAACATCATAAGGATGTTAAAAACCCCCGGAGAGATTGGATTAAGGTGGTGCTCCCATGCAGAGGATATCCCGAGGACTATCCCCACTGTTACCAAAAGAATGGAAGCAACGTATGTTATATACGTGATTCTTCCGCCATAAAAGGATTGTCTCATCGCATCTGTAAAATCGGTAAACATGCTACCAAGACCAACTGCCTTGAAAATCATATAAATCCCGATGAGCGCCGTAATCAACATGATAGAGGCCTCTGGTATCTGTAAAGCCATGGAGATGGCAACTGCCAAGCAGGCTAATCCTATCGGTATAAAAAAAGTCCTTGAAACCTTCGGATCGTCAAGCATCTGTCTTATAACGTAATATGTGTTCTCCAAATTCTGGTTTTGCCTTACCACAATCCTTCTTATGGCATCTACCCTGATTCTTGACTGGATTATTGGAAGTAAGGATTCGTCTTCGGCACCATCTGTAACAACGATGATTCCGTTGGCGTTTATTTCATCCAAAATATTATCGAGTTGCTCTGCTATTTTACGATCCGATTTTACCCCGACATTTATATCGCCCGACACAAAAACTATTTCGCAGTCCTCGCCCTTTGACTTAAGCTCATCGTAAACTTTGATCCCGCCAAACAACGTATTGACATCAGATTCTTCAGGGTCTGCAGAGGCAAGCTTAACGGCAGCATCGATGTTACTCTCCCTGCCTATAATCGGTGTCCTGATCCCGGTCTTTCTTCCAATGTCATCGTCTCTATCTATGCAAAGTATGATCTTCATATGATCTTCAACTCAAAACACAAAAATCCAAAGGTTGGCATGGTATATATATGCTATTACGATTATCCATAAAAAATGTTTTTATAGTAAAACTTATACAAGTGTAAATCCCCATAAAAAACGAGGTGTTGTTAAATGGTTTCTGATGATCTGGTTACAAAAACAACCGTCGAACTACTAAGATTGGCGGTTACAAAGTTACCACAAGATGTCAAAGATGCCCTGAAAAAGGGGTATGAAAACGAGGATAGCGATGTGGCAAAAATGCAGCTTTCGGCCATATTGGAGAATATTGACCTTGCCGAGTCAACAAATAAGCCCATGTGTCAGGATACGGGAATTCATATATTCTACGTTAAACTCGGAAAAGATCAGGTGAAAGATATTTCACAAGCGATAAGAAAAGGTGTTTTGGAGGGGACCAAGTCCATCCCCCTACGACCA
>DAOWMC010000205.1 GCA_030643285.1 Methanobacteriota archaeon
GAGTCAACAAATAAGCCCATGTGTCAGGATACGGGAATTCATATATTCTACGTTAAACTCGGAAAAGATCAGGTGAAAGATATTTCACAAGCGATAAGAAAAGGTGTTTTGGAGGGGACCAAGTCCATCCCCCTACGACCAAATGCAGTAGATTCTTTAACAAGGAATAATCCAAAAACAAACATTGGTGAAGGTCTGCCATATATAAACTATGAGCCTACAGAGAATGAGTACACTGAAATTTGTGTTTTCCCGAAGGGGGCGGGCTCTGAAAACATGAGTGCACTTGCGATGCTCCCCCCATCCAAAGGTATCAGGGGAATAAAAGAATTTGTGCTAAATACAGTCGTAAATGCAGGAGGAAAACCATGCCCTCCGACAATAATCGGTATTGGAATAGGCGGGTCTGCCGATATCTCGATGAAACTTGCAAAAGAAGCGCTTTTAAGACCGATCAACGTTTCGAACTCAGATCCCACTCTCGCCTCTCTGGAAGAAGAACTTTTAGGGGCATTAAATGAAACAGGTATCGGACCAATGGGCATGGGTGGAAAGACCACGGTTTTAAATGTACAGATAAAAAAGGCATTCTGCCATACCGCAAGTTTACCGGTAGCAATAAATATTCAATGTTGGGCCGCAAGAAAGGCCATTGCAAGGATATATCCGGATGGCAGGGTTGAATATCTGGCGCCTTAAATCGAATAACAAACTTGGATTTGGAGCTGGTATCACTCAAAATGAAAAAGAAGATATAATTGCAGTTTTAATATAAATTGAAGCTAAATGGCACTACCAGATGTTCAAGCAAATAACCCGGAAATTAAGATAAATCTAACCAGAGTTGGTGTGACGGATGTAAAAAAGCTGGTCGAAGTCGCAAGAAGTGGAAAAAGACCAATAATATTTATATCTACTTTTAATATCTTTGTGGACCTTCCCGCAGATATTAAAGGTGCCAATTTATCTCGCAACTTTGAGGCGATTGACGAAGTATTGGAAGAGGCAACTTCCGCACCTGTTTATGAAATAGAAGAACTCTGCGGAGAGGTTGCAAAAAGATTGTTGGAAAGACACGAATACGCTTCAAGAGCCGAAGTTGATATGAAAAGTGAGTATGTCATAAAAAGAAAGACACCGGTTACACAGATGAACTGCCAAGAGACGATTGATATCTTTGCAGATGCTACGGTTGAGCGTGGGAGTGAGGTAATAAAGGTGATAGGGGCAGAGGTCCTGGGAATAACAGCATGCCCCTGTGCACAGGAGATCATGAGGGATAAAGCAAAAACCGAATTAAAAAATCTGAAAGTCAAAAAAGCAACTATTGATAAGTTTTTGGAAAGGGTACCGATGGCAACGCACAATCAAAGGGGCAGAGGCTTCATTTCCGTTGGTGTAAATTGTGATGGGGTAGATGTTTCGTTGGACCGGATAATTAAGATAATTCATCACTCAATGAGTTCGGAACTTTTTGAACTGTTGAAAAGATCAGACGAAGCTTATGTTGTTGAGCAAGCGCATCTAAATCCGGCATTTGTGGAAGATTGCGTGAGGGATATGGCCATGCGTGTTGTAAACGAGTTTAAAGAGCTCCCCGATAATTCAGTCATTACGATTAAACAGATTAATGAAGAAAGTATCCACCGACACAACGCATTTGCAGAAAGGGTTGCCACGATGGGGGAACTGCGTAAAGAACTCGGGGTAAATTAATCACTTATGATAATTTTTCAAAAATTCTTTACCACTGCCACCAATTCAGGACCCGGGCTCGGGGATTGTATAAGACCCGTTCCCAATAATACGGTGTTAACAGTTGATTAGATCCCGGACTGTAAAGCGCAAAGGTTTTGATGTATTATTTGCTATTTTGTTGCCATATAAAATACAAGTGAAATGTGGGCCGGTAGCTCAGTCCGGCAGAGCGGTAGGCTCTTAACCTATTCGTCGAGGGTTCAAATCCCTTCCGGCTCGCTAAATGAATGTTAGGCTTAGAGATTTTGTAATTTCAAACGATGGATGGATATTCTCGGTTTCAGGATATGACAATGGTGATGGTGTAAAATCGACCCTTCGATATATTCCGGACAAAAATGGTAACCGGATCAAAGGCCAAAAAAGATTTCGCAAATTAGAGTTTGAGGAGTCCTACGATCTATTAAGAAACTACAAACCGGATTATATTAGAGATTTTAGAGTCATTGTCCCAAAAGAAGATGTAATTAAGGTTTTAAGTTCAAACGATGGATTAACGGAAGTTTTAAGTGGAACTGAAAGTGTAAAAATTAAAAAAATTGTAAAATGCCTTGAAAATAACGGTATATGTAAATCTGCTATGGGTATAACGGGCTCCTTTCTATGTGGCCTTCAAAATGAGACATCTGATATTGATTTTATTGTTTATGGAAACGACTGGTTTTTGGCAAAAGATATAATACAATCTGAAAAGGCCAAAAAGGGTGCAAAAATCTCGGAAGTAAGCGAAGAGCTATGGCATCAAATTTACAAAAAGAGATCCCCGGGGCTAACATATGAAGAATTTGTATCACACGAGCTAAGAAAGGGTCACAGAGGTATGGTAGATGGCACGTATTTTGATCTTTTGTACGTCCGGGATTGGGACAGTATAGGGGTTGGTACAAAAGACCAAAAAGGCGAAGATTTGGGGTATGAAACGATAGTTGCCAGGGTTAAAAATGCAGACTTTTCTTTTGACTCACCTGCAATCTATGAAGTGGAACACGATTATATTGACTGTGTACTCTCATATACGCATACCTATGTTGGTCAGGCCCTTTCCGGCGAGGTTATAGAAGCGAGGGGGAAAATTGAAAAAGTCGGTAAAAAGACAAGACTCATAGTTGGAACAACAAGGGTGGCCAAAGGTGAATGGATAAAATCTTTGACGCTTCTGGATAAGATTTAGCGGGCGAGTTTAACCGGCAAAGGCAAGTTATTGGAAAATCAATAAGGCCGCCTCATCGATTTGTTACAGTTCAGAC
>DAOWMC010000188.1 GCA_030643285.1 Methanobacteriota archaeon
GGCTAAACAGATAGGAAAAAATGAGTCTTATAGCAAGCTTTGATGCAAAAACAGGTATTTTAAAAAAGAGAGAACAGGTGTGGTTGAAAAGAGGTGTACCTTTTCATTGACGTTCTATCACAAAGTACACCCATTATTTCATCTAATCCATACCCGTTATTCTACGAATACACTCTTTTAAATCAACAAGTTCCTGCTTTTGAGTTCCTAAAACCTTAAGTGTAACTTTATTTTCCAAAAGTTCATTTTTCCCAATAATTACGGCATGAGAAGCCCCGATCGAATTTGCAAAAGATAACTGTGATTTAAGTCCTTTTTGCATTAGGTCAAAATATGTGGGTACATATTTCCTCAACTTGAGGGTGGTTTTTATCGCCTGGGCTCTCGCATCGTCTGTTGCTGCAACCACAACTTTGATCCTTGGTGGTAAATTTACATTGCAAACCTCAAGTGTTCTATCAAAACCAAAAGCAAATCCAGTGGATACGATATCTTTTCCACCAAAAAGACCTGCAAGTTGATATGATCCTCCGCCACAGATCTGATTTTGTGCGCCAAGTTCATCTGAATAAATCTCAAATACAACACTGTTGTAATAGTCCAATCCCCTTGCTATCTCAAAATCGATTTTGGGGTCAACACAATAGATGCTTAACAGCTCTACTATTTTATCAAGTTCACGCAGGCTGACATCGTCTCCAATCAGGTCTCTTGCGGCTTTTATAGAATCATTCCCGCTTAGATTTATTATCTCAATTAATGTATCTGCTTTTTCGGAATTACTAAACCCATCTAAAGTCTTTTTTATTCCACTTTCATCTTTTTTATCAAGCAGACGGAATATATCATTTTGCACGTTAATATCAAAATCTTTTAATATGCTTCGAATCACACCCAGATGTCCGATGTGAAGTCTTGCTTTTATGTTGAGGGCATCGAGTATCGATGATGCAAGTGCTATAACCTCACAATCAGCATCTGGAGATTTTCCCCCGATGATTTCAACCCCAAACTGCCAGAATTCTCTGAATCTACCCTTTTGCGGCCTTTCATATCTGAAACAATTATCAAAATAGTACAGTTTGATGGGTTTTGATGTCATTTGCATTTTATTTACATACATTCGCATAACAGGGGCTGTTAACTCCGGCCGAAGTGAGATATCCCTTCCACCTTTATCTTTAAAGGCATAGATCTCCTCTATAATCCCCTCCCCTGATTTAATCGTGAATAGCTCTGTGGATTCGAAGGTTGGTGTTTTTATCTCTTCATAGCCCCATCTCTCGGTTAGTTTTCTCATTATACCTTCGACATAACGCCTCTTTTGCATCTCATCAGGAAAAAAATCCCTCGTCCCTCTCGGTTTTTGTAATTTCAAAATCCCACCATCCCATTAAAACTATGGTACTATTCAATCAGCATATTTCGCACCTTTGAAAAAAATGTTTTATCAGTTTTAACAAACAATGCAGGATTATCTGATTTTGTAATTGTTATTACATCATGCTCCATTACAGGCTTACTGAACTGACCATCAACCACTATTTCTGCCTCCTTTGCCTGCAATAGCTCAAAACGTATTTTACTTGTTGCAGGAACAACACTTGGTCTTGCTGATAGTTTATATGGTGCCAATGGCACGATGATAGTCGCATCCACCCGCGGATCCACGATTGGTCCACCGGCACTCATTGCATAGGCAGTTGACCCGGTTGGAGTGGCAAAAACAACACCATCGGCCCTTAGAGTTTCTAATTCAGTTTCATCCACAAATATTGTAAACTGAACTATCTTTGCCGGTCTTGATGTTAAAACAACCACCTCATTCATTGCATAAGGCAACTTCGTTCCATTCACGCAAACGTCAAGCCTGGCCCTGTATTCGATCTCAAAATGCTTTAGAGAGCTTTTTATAACATTTAAAGCATCTTTTTGTGAAACGTTTGCAAGAAAACCAACAACACCCATATTTATGCCTAAGATAGGTATCGCCCTATTAAGCCGTTGTAAAGTTCTTAATATTGTACCATCCCCACCCAAGCAGATTATAATATCAACATCCATGTTCTCTACCTGGCAACCATCTATTTTTAATTTCAAAGCGGTATTTTCATCTGCTACAATACTTGAGATACCTTGGATATTTTTGACAATTGTTTTTGTTATATTCGCTACATCTGGTTCTTCACACTTTGATACGATCCCAATTTTTTTTTTCTTGTCTACGTTGTTCATTCCAACATAATCTTTCACGGCTTAACATATAAATCTCTTGTTTACCGGAGCTTCTAAAGGCTTAATGAAGTTTATTGTCAAAGACCTGACATCGGAATCATTAAATAAAAAGTTAATTTATGTATTTATCATGCCGTCTCTAACAGCAACTTTAAAGATAAAAGAAGGAACTTCAATTGACGAGCTATCAAAAGCCCTGAAAGAACTGCAACAAGACGTACTCGAAAACGAAAAAGGAAAAACTCTGATATACAATCCACACATATGTGAAAAAGATAACACAGTTGTATTTTATGAACGATATGTAGATAGTGAAGCACTCAAGGCACATTCAAAAAATTTAACTAAAAATAAGATTATGATGAAGCTTTTTAAATTTGTTGATCCGAGAATGGAAATAAAAAATCTGAAGGATATCTGAATTGGAAAATGGGCAGGTCTCAAACGGGTACTAGTAGAATCATGAAACATGCTATTGCCGGTTTAATCGAAGGTGCGCTAATCCTTGCAAGATCAGAGGAAGAGTTTGGAGACACATGAGGGAAAAATAAATGACAGGCCAAATAGATAAAGATCTACTTAATATAAACGCATACCCTGAGCCAACCACAAAGGTTGAACTTTTACAGACACATATATCCTTCGTATTTCTTACAGATAACTTTGTGTATAAGGTCAAAAAACCTGTAAACTTTGGATTTTTAGATTTTTCAACCTTAAAAAAGAGACAGTACTATTGTAATTGTGAGGTGGAACTAAACCGTCGCCTATCACCAGAAACTTATTTAGGTGTTGTTTCGATAACAGATGAGGGTGACAGACTTAAGCTTTCCGGCGATGGTAAGGTGGTAGACTATGCAGTCAAGATGAAACGCATACCAATGGATAAACTCATGATAAAATTACTCAGGGACGGAAAGATTACGGAAGAAATGGTCGAGCAGGTGGGTGAAAAGATTGCAAAGTTCCATGCAATTGCCGGCACATCCGATAAGATTGATAAGTTCGGTGAAATAAAGGCTATTAAATTTAACACGGATGAAAATTTTGACGGAACGGATAGATATATAGGTGTTACGATTACAGA
>DAOWMC010000203.1 GCA_030643285.1 Methanobacteriota archaeon
CTTCCAAAAATTTTGCTATTTCCAGGGCGTTTTCTTCGTGTTTTTGCATCCGAAGAGGTAATGTTTTCAGACCCCTGATAAGGAGCCATGCATTAAAAGGACTTATAGCCCCACCCAGATCCTTCAAAGATTCGTTTTTTAATCTTCGGATGAAATCGGACGAACCAATAGTAACACCAGCTATTACGTCCCCATGACCACTTATATATTTTGTGGCACTGTGAACAACTATATCGGCAGAAAGCTCAAGTGGCCTTTGAAAGTAAGGTGTCATAAATGTGCTATCCACTATTACTTTTGCCCCGGATTCAGATTCATGTGCCATATCAGATATTTTCTTTATGTCGGACAGTCTGAGTGTCGGATTTGTTGGCGTCTCTAAAAATATTAGCTTTGTATTTGGTTTTATTGCAGATTCAAGTTCTGATAGGTTTGAAGTATCCACAAAGGACCTTTCTACCCCGAATCTTGGGATACCTGTAAAAAAATCGTATGTACATCCGTATACAATATTATCACATATAACATGGTCTCCCTGCTCGACCAGAGCCAGTACAGATCCCGAAATCGCTGCCATCCCCGAAGAAAATGCAAGAGCTGCCTCGCCACCTTCTAAAACAGCCATTTTCTCTTCCAGAACAGTCTGTGTTGGATTACCTACCCTCGTGTAAACATATTTTGTCTCTGCCAAATTATCCAATGCAAATGTTGAGGTCTGGTAGATCGGGGTTGCCAGTGCACCTGTTAACGGACACGGCTTCTGGCCTGCATGTATCGCTTTTGTGGAAAAACCGGCTTTTTTTATATCCATTTCAAACCTTCTTTTCTATAAACAATTCAGACAGTATCCATCTGTTGGCTCAATTTTGTTTCCGGTGATCTTGTATTTGGTTATCAAAGTCACCTTAGACCCACACTTCGGACACGGAAAATGATCTATGAACTCATAGTCAAGTTCATTTATTATACTCTTTAGCATTTCGGAATGTTCCCCTGTATATCCCAACGCCCTTTTTAACAAATCCACCTCTCTTGATTTTGTCCTAAGACTTACCTTTATCTTATGAGCCTGATCCTGAAGAAGGGTCTTATCCTTTCTCAGACATATATTAAATTCTTTCAAATCTTTGAGTGATATTACCTCTTCCTTTAGCAAGCTAATTTCCTTTAGTTTCTCTTTAATTTCTTCTCTAATACTTTGTGCCGATTTGCCCTCTTCGATAAAGCTTTTTATCACTTCTGAGGAAGATCTGTTTGTTTTTGAGGCAATATCATCCATCGCTTCTTTTGTCTCTTTATCGATCGATATGGAAACCTCAAAGTGTTCTTCCGGTTCTTTAACCATCTTTGACAGTTGTTTATCTGAGGTTTTACGAACCCATGTAGCAATATTTGGATTGTCAGAAATTTCCTTTAGTTTCTTATAAGCTCCATTTTTAGCGAGCCCTTCCAACGCCTGCTTTCGTACCCAGTCCGATTTATCCTTATCATCAACGATCCCGAAAAGTTCTTTGATGGCACCAAGATTGGTCAAATCATCCAGAGCCTTCGTACGGGTCCACTGTGATTTGGTTAGATCGTTTACGGTTCTCAGCAATTCCCCTATCTCATCTGACATGATTAATACTCCAAATTCATATATCCACCACATCCCTTTAAGTTATTGGTACGTGTTTACCGGGCATAAGACATCCCCGATATACTAAAGATAAATTTTAGGTTATTTTTACTTCACAAGAAACAGATTCTCCAGATTATGGATAATTTTATCCTTAATAGCAACTAAAATATATTTGATGAAGGTAAAAGAAATAATGAGCAGACCAATAGTAACGGAAGATGAGGGTACAAATATTTACAAGTTGACAGAAATTTTAGAGAAGCTTGGGGTAGGTAGTGTAGTCATTACAAAAGACGGTGAGCCTGTTGGGATCGTCACGGAGCGGGATATGATATCAAAGGTTATGTTAAGGGACAAAAAACCAAGTGATTTTTGTGCAAAAGAGATAATGTCTTCACCATTGATAACCATTGGTCCAGAAGCATCCATATCCGAGGCAAGTAAATTGATGGTTGAAAAACGTATACGGAGACTACCGGTTATTGAAAAAGGGTCACTTATAGGCCTTATATCGGTTAGAAACATATTGTCTGAAACGCCGGAATGTGTAAAAAGGATATATCCAAAGGTCCATGCGTTGATAAGCGCGTTATCACTGGAAAAGATAGAAGTTACCCTGATAAAAGTTGAACAGTTATTAACTGATCCTAAGAATGAAGACTTTGAAGATTATAGTAAAGGATTGGAAAGGATTCATAAAGACATGAATGAGCTTATTACCAAGTATGAGGGTGATGCGGAGATGGGCGCCTTATTCAAAAAGCTTGATGAATTCTGTAAAAAGAAAGATGATCTGCCCCTTGGTGAGCATAAAGAGCGGTTGAGTGATATCTTAAAAGAACTGAGGCACGTTATATGCTGGAGAAAATTAAAAACACCGTCAGGCTTTTCTTCCGGATTGCTTCCGTTTTCGGATTTCAAAGGGCTCGCAGGATCAGGTGCTAGATTGCCAAAGTAACGTCTTTTCAGGTTTTTGAAACACATGACTGAAAAAGTTTATCAAGAAGAATATAAGGATAAGATAAAAACTGCCAAACAGGCTATAAGTCGTATAAGCTATGGGGATCGTATATTTATAGGGTCTGGGTGTGCAGAGCCACAGTTACTTGTTAAAGCACTTGTTGAAGAGGCAAAACTGGTAGAGGATGCAGAGATAATACATACGATGACACTTGGTGTTGCAGCATACACGGAACCGAAGTTCACAGATAAGTTCAGACACAATGCCTTTTTCATCGGGCCAAATGTCAGGGAAGCTGTAACGGAAGGACGGGCAGATTATGCACCTGTTTTTACATCGGAAATACCAGGGCTTATTGAAGAAGGTTTAATACCAATCGATGTTGCGCTTATACAGGTAACGCCACCTGACGAGCATGGTTATTGCAGTCTTGGTGTGTCAGTGGATATTATAAAATCAGTTATTAATGGTGC
>DAOWMC010000219.1 GCA_030643285.1 Methanobacteriota archaeon
AAAAAGTGGGAATAAATGTTACAGTCGGTAAAGGTGCACCGATTCAGAATGGCGGATTTGAGATGCAAAAAGGTTTTAAGCAAAACGAAGTGGATATAGGATATCTGGGGGCAGCACCCGCATCAATTCACAGGATCAACAGCAACGACTTTTCAACTGACGATACGAGAATTAGTGTGATAGCCGGTGTTAACTACATTGGTTCGGCGATTGTTGTTGGTAACGACATAAATTCAATGGAGGATTTGGCAGGAAAAAGTGTTGGATTCCCCGGTAAAGGGACCGTTCAGCATATACTCTTCCTATCTGCTGTCAATGAAACAGGGCTAACAGTTGAAGAGTAAAGAGAAATTGTAATGCGAGATCTTCAAACCGTGTTTAAAAGTAAGTATGGCAATAAATACGCCATACAACTTTTATCTATTTTTGTTTTTATTTTATTATGGCATGTGTTTGTGGTAGTGGCAAGAGAAGGCATTCTTAGCATACCAATATTTCGGCTAAGTGATATACCAACACCTTCTGAAACCGGTTTTGCCTTAATAAACTCACTTTTTACAGAACAGCATGGCCCTGTCATATCCCATGGTCTGATAGATCACATGATTGCAAGCTTAACCCGCGTGGTTGAGGGTTTTATCTTGGCCTTTATTGTCGGAGTGCCAATAGGCCTTGTCATTGGATATTCAAGGGTTGCTGAAAATGTTTTATCTCCTGTTATTGAAATAACGAGGCAAATTCCACCTATGGCATGGATCCCGATAGCATTATTTGTCTTTATATATGGGAGGGTAATTTTTATTGTGTTTATAGGTGTTGTGTTCCCATTGATTTTAAACACGTCATCCGGTGTCAAATCGGTGGATCTGAAACTGATCGAATCCGCACAGACAATGGGGGCAAATAAACCCCAAATTTTAACAAAGGTAATTATCCCTGCCTCACTACCATCAATTCTGACAGGAAGTAGAATTGGCCTTGGGGTTGGGTGGATGTGTATTGTTGCAGCCGAAATGCTTGCCGATATACCTGTTGGGCTGGGATACCATGTATGGAACATGGCCTATATCGGACGTTATGCCGAGATGGTTGCTACGATGTGCGTAATCGGATTGATCGGATACCTGATGAATGGGGCAATACTGATAACTGATGGAAGGCTATTAAAATGGCGTTAGTCGCAAACAATCTTTTAAAAGAGTTTGAAAGTTTTATCGCAATTAAAGATGTTTCATTCAGGGTTAAAGATGGTGAATTTGTCTGCATAATTGGCCCAAGTGGCTGTGGTAAAACAACGTTACTCAGAATGATAGCAGGGCTTGAAAAAATAACTGGGGGGGAGATACTGTTAGACGGTAGGGGGGTGGTTAAACCTGGAAAGGATAGGGGTTTTGTCTTTCAGGAGTACACGCTTTTTCCATGGAGAACGGCCCAGAAGAATGTTGAATTTGGCCTTGAGATTCAGGGCATGGGAAAAAATGAGAGAAAAGAACTTGCAAAAAAATACATTGATCTTGTTGGACTTTCGGGTTTTGAAAGTAGATACCCAAAAGAACTTTCAGGTGGAATGCAGCAACGTGTGGCAATAGCAAGATCACTTGTAAACAATCCGGAAATACTTCTTATGGATGAGCCATTTGGAGCATTGGATGCTCAGACAAGAAACCTTATGCAGGTTGAGCTTTTGAGGATGTGGGAAAAGGAACATAAGACGATTTTATTTGTAACACATAGTGTTGATGAAGCAGTTTTTCTTGCAGATAGGGTGATTGTTATGACCACTGCACCCGGCGGGATCCGGGAAATTGTTGAGGTCAAGGTCGATAGGCCAAGGATAAGAACCGATACAGAGGTTAATCGGGTAAGAGACCGTTTATTAAGTCTTCTTAATATTAGCTATAAAGAGAGTTTTGGGGACTAAACCAGACTTTCAAAGAAACCAAAATACGCCATATTTTTCCCTCAAAAACCGTTATCAACAGAACTTACCACAGATTTTTCAATTTATGGCCTATAATTTAGTATGTTTGTACAGTGGCTATTGACAGTTATTTAATGGTAAAATTTTGATAATGTCTTAATCCAACCCGCTTTCCGCCCTAAACCATAAGATTACACAGATCTTCACAGGTAGATCTATCCTTTCCGAAATAGTTAATATCAAATAGTCCCACTTCGGTGAATAAGGTGTATAATTTTGACAGAAAAGACAGGGGAAGAAAAGGAAAAAGTATATCAGGATAATCTTAAAAAGACATTTGTTCCGGTTATCTTTGGCATGATCGGTGGAATTTTATCATCCCTTGTAGCTTCAGAATCCGCAAACAATTTTGGCATAATGGTTCTAATTTTGATAATTATGACACAGATACCTGTATACGAACAACTTGGAATCAATAAAAAGGAACTCAAACCAAAAGACTGGTTTTTTATATCATCTATGACCTTTTTCTCATGGTTTGTAACATGGGGTTTGATTTTAAATATAGGTGCTTAACCTGGCATACCTCATACCCAGATTGTAATGGGTGAATGTTATAAATTATTAAGTTTGATAGAATCGGATTTGATTGACTTCCAGTGGAAATAAAGGGGTCCTTGGCACAAGATTATTAGCAAATCCAACATAGAATGTTAGGGGATAATTATAGTGAGCGAAATACTTGAAGATTCATCAGTTGTCGAAAAGTGGGGGGAATTTCTAAGAAAGTACTATAACGATAAGATACTTGAACTGGCAAGCAAATATCCTGAAGAGCGTAGTTTGTATATAGATTGGACCGATATAGATAGATACGACTCCGCATTGGC
>DAOWMC010000184.1 GCA_030643285.1 Methanobacteriota archaeon
CTCCCTTGGTTCAATCTCAACATCGAACTTCATCACAAATGATTTATCAGGGCATAGTATAAATACTTTAAGTTGGTATAAATATTTCGAGTTAGAAATTATGCCAGACATATCATTATCATTTGAGGTACACCAGCCATATCGTCTGAAACGGGGGTTTGCATACGAAAGACCACCTGGAAATGTTGCTTTGGAAGATATATTTGACCTCTATTTCGATGACCAGAAGAACAAGGCAATCTTTGAAAAAGTAGCAAAAAAATGTTATTATCCTTCTACCGAAATAATATTAGATGGGATAGACAGGCATAAGAAAGATAAAAAAAAGTTTAAAGTATCTTTTAGCCTTTCCGGGGTCTTCATCGAACAATGCGAAAGATACGATAGGGGCCTCCTTGATTTATTTCATCAGCTTGCAGACACAGGATGTGCAGAGTTTTTAGCTCAAACATACTATCACTCACTCGCATCACTTTATGAGCAAAAAAACGAATATCTGGAGCAGATAGAAATGCATGAGCAGGTAATGAGGGATCTGGTTGGATACACGCCCACCTTTTTTGAGAATACAGAACTTTTATATAATAACGAGATTGCGGGAATTGTTCGTGAATTGGGATATAAAGGGATTTTCACCGAGGGAGTGGAACGAGTTCTGGGCTGGAGGTCACCAAACTATGTTTACAGAGCAAAGAGTGACGGAATGAAGGTTCTCTTTCGAAATTACCTCTTAACAGATGATATTGGCTTTCGTTTTTCGGCAAAAGACTGGGAAGAGTATCCTCTGACAGCAGATAAGTATGCGACATGGTTAGATGCGACTTCGGGACAGTGCATAAATCTGTTCATGGACTATGAAACCCTGGGAGAGCATCACTGGACAGATACGGGTATACACAACTTTTTGAGGTTTTTGCCAGATGAGGTCCTGAAATGTGGCGATCTAAGATTTTCAACTCCTTCCACGATAGCAAAAAAATTCAAAGCAATGGATGAGATAGATATAGGTGTGTACAGCACAATTTCATGGGCGGATCTTCAGAGAGATACGAGTTGCTGGCTTGGAAATGAAATGCAGATTCTCTGCTACGAGTTAATTAAAAGAATGGAAAAAAAGGTTAAATCAACAGGGAACAGGGAACTTTTAAAGATATGGAGGTATTTTCAGATGAGTGACCATCTTTATTACGCTTCTACAGTAGGTGGGGCATCAGGGGAGGTTCACAATTATTTTAGCCCGTATGGAAGTCCGGTAGAGGCCTTTGTAACACTTTATACCATAATAACTGATTTTGAGAGAAGATTTTTCGCTACTGAATAGATACCTTTCCCAGGATATGTTTGATTATGGCTCTGCTACTGCAAAGTTTACAGGATTCGGATTTTTCTACCCGAATAACCTTTGCATTTATTCCACGAGATTCAAGCTCTTTTTTAAGTGATTCCACCTTAAAATGTTGATCGTAGCCTATTGCTATAACATCCGGTTTAATATCATACAAAAACTCAAAGATGTCTTTTTCACTTCCAAGTATAGCTTTATCAACCATCGAGAGTGAAGAGACCATCTTGGCCCGCTGATCTTCGGGTAGAATCGGTTTTGGCTTATGTTTAACATTTATATCCCTTGCAACAATAACAACCAGCTCATCCCCGAGTTTTTTTGCCTCTTCCAGATAAACCAGATGGCCCGGATGAAGTATATCAAATGTTCCTGTTGCTAAAACTCTTACCACAGTAATTCCTC
Organism: Methanobacteriota archaeon; assembly: GCA_030643285.1. Classification (GTDB taxonomy): domain Archaea; phylum Halobacteriota; class Syntropharchaeia; order DAOWMC01; family DAOWMC01; genus DAOWMC01. The sequence continues at coordinate 1,748 of DAOWMC010000184.1, forward strand.
GTTCTCATCAAACTTTATGTTCAGAACCTTAATATCTCTTCGGTTTCCTAACCGGTCATAACATGCCCAGCTTTGCTCATCATAAGGATAACATGCGATAATGTGGTAGTCACCCTTTTTTGAAAACATACGTAAGTCCGCCAGGGATGGTGTTTTATTTTGTGTGGGGTGGCTATGAACAGAACCGACCGAATACAGGTCCATAGGTAACATTTCAAGTCTTATAACTGCACTGGTATTTGAAGAAATGGTGCCTGGTAGCAATATAATGTTTGCGATAACTTCTTTTTCGGTCTGAAGAAGCCCCACAAATTCGTTCGGATGGGTTGACCTGCTTGCCTCAAGTATGAAATTCAACGTATCTTTTGCAATGCCCATAATCTTTTTAATCTTCATTGATACCCCACTATTTTGACCTTAAAAATAAAGAGGAGCGATTATAAACAGAATAAAGTTTAGAATTCCATGAGATATACTCACTCCAAGAAGAGATCCTGTCTTTTCTACCACAATTGAATAAAGCCCGCCAATAGCAAATGCTAAAAAAACATCAGGCATTGATAGATTGGTAACATAAAGCGATGCATAGAGTAATGTAACTAATAAAAGCCCCCATGAACCAATCATCTTTTTTGCATTATACTGCAACAGCCCCCGGAACAATAACTCTTCCAAAAAACCAGTGCAGACAACAAAAATGATCATCGCAACAGCCATTGGTGCTATGTTCAACTCGCTGATCAGTGGTGTTGGCCTTATTATATAATATTCTATAAAACCAAAGGGTATGATGGCAAATATGATTCCCACCTCAATCGGTATCTGCCTGAGCTTTGGCATGGCCAGTTTAATATCCTTCAGTCTGATGTCCTGAACATATATGCATACAAAAATGGCAATAAAGATAGGTACGCTGATAATCAGAAACCATAATATATAGCTAAATGGGGCAAGAGGTACGGACAGCCTCAGCATCCCTATGAGAGGTACAATGGTAAGCGCCCCCAAAAAATCAGAGAGTTTTTTAGACCGTGCAATCGTCGAATGTGCCAAAAGTATAAAAAGGATGATAGGGTAAAACCCGATCCCAATTTCGGGATCATCAAATGCAATTCCCATTTCAACAAACAATATTAATAGGAGATATGCAGCCGGAAAGATATAAAACTCGATATTTTTCATTTGCAATTTTTTAAACAGTTCTGTTCTCATATCCAAAACAAGCCCAAGTCTTATAGTTGATTCAACTTGTCTTATGTCCTCTTTCGCTCTGCTACCATCAATAAAAGCGCCTATTCCTTCCAAGATGGGATCTCTCTGGGCTTCCCAGTCTGCTATTTTTGCCTTTTCTTCCTCTCTCTTCATACTCAACCTGATACTACATCTTTGATCCACTTATCATATAGGTGCCAACTTTATTACCTATTAAGGAGTAAAGGAGTAAATAATATTATGCTTACAACCATTACAGCGACTACCACCATGTCCCAGCAATCCGCAGTATTTGGTATTGTAGGGACCGTAACATTAATAGTATTACTTATTGCCGAAGAGTTATTGAGCTCCTATGAATTTGATGTTGCGCAAAGTTCCGATGTCGCCCCGATCAAACAGAGGAGAATAAAAAAACTCCTGCGTGCTATAAACATATCAAC
>DAOWMC010000061.1 GCA_030643285.1 Methanobacteriota archaeon
ATATGAGAGCTCTTCAACCGAAATAAGGTCTCTTCCTTTTTTTTCAACCCTTAAAATTGAAAATGATTCCTTTTTTTGAGAGAACATCAGTACCCCCTAAATAAATCGGCCCTTGGGTCATCTTTACAAATTTTGGAAAGTTCTTCAAACAACTCTTTCGCCTTTTTATTTAATTTTTTAGGAACTACTATATTCAGTTTAACGTATTGATCTCCCCTTACCCCACTTTTTTTAGGCAACCCTTTTCCCTTCAAACGAAGTTTTCTACCGGATTGACTTTTGGGGGGTATCTTAACCTTCACCATACAATCTAACGTTGGAACTTCAATATCAGCACCTGTAATCGCCTCCCATGGCAGGATTGGGGTTTCAACGACTATATCATCTCCAGATACCTCAAATAAGCGATGTGAAAGAATGTTTACTTTGAGATAAAGGTCGCCGGGTGAGCCGCCATTTATTCCGGGATTTCCCTGTCCTGCCAAACGTATCTTTGTACCATCACGCACTCCCTTTGGGATTGTTACATCTATATGCTTTTTTGAAGTGGCAGTTCCAAGGGAGATACTTCGCTTTGTGCCATGGTATGCCTCTTCAAGTGTAAGGTCTATTTGAGAATTCAAGTCTCCTCCCTTTTTCGACCAGCTTTGTGCAGTTCTTTTTCTTTCAAATCCACCCATCTCCGCGCCAAAAAGTGTCTCAAAAAAATCACTGAATTCACCAAGATTTCCCATATCACCCATATTCATATTCCTGAAATGTACGTTTTGATATCCGGGTGGTGGCCTAAAATCAGATCCTGCCTTCCAGTTAGCTCCCAACTGATCGTATCTCTCTCTTTTTTTCTTATCGCTTAAGACTTCGTACGCCTCATTTAACTCTTTGAATTTTTCTTCTGCCAACGTTTTATCTTTGCCTGTATGAAGGTCGGGATGATGTTTTTTTGCAAGCTTTCTAAAAGCAGATCTGATCACCTGTTCTGTTGCTTTGCGATCTACGCCCAAAACCTCATAATAATCCTTAAATTTGACCATGCTTTTTAATCATCCCTCACTACCTGAACCCGAGCTAACCTAAAAACCTCGTCTCCGATCTTGTATCCCTTCTGCATTTCACCTATAATCGTCCCGGATGGGTATTTATCAGATTGTGTGGCTAAGATAGCTTCATGAAACTTTGGGTCGAATGATTCTCCTATACTTTCAAATGGAATTATCCCACGCCGCTCTAAAACCCCTAAAATCTGGTTATAAACAGGTAAAATGGATTCCCCTAAATTTTTATCATCTAAAAAAGAGAATAGAGCTTTTTCAAAGCTATCTATAACCTCCAAAAGCTCTAAAAGTACAATCCGCTCTTTCTCTGCATTTACACGCTCTTGATCCCTTTCAACTCGTTTTCTGTAGTTTTCAAAATCTGCCAGTGTTCGAAGGTACATATCCTCTTTTTTGGACAACTCCCCCCGGAGCTGTTCTATCTCATCTATCTCTTCTCCTTTACCTTCGCCCTCTTCTACTGGCTCTTCATCACTCATTTCTCCTCAAATTCCGCATCTACAACATCATCATCTGTGGTAGGGCCACCTTCCCCTTCACCTTCGCTTTCGGGTGGGGTTTCTCCTGTCGTCTGTTCCTTTTTGTAAGCTGCCTCGGCGAGTGAATACGCTGCCTGTTGAAGGTCACTTGTAAGTGTTTTCAGTCTTTCGGCATCTGCATCTTCGTCAAGGGCCTGGCGAATATCTGCAACGAGTTGTTCTATTCTTGCTTTTTCATTTACAGCAATAGATGATCCAAATTCTGAAAGCTGTTTTTCGACCTGGTATGAAAGGGTGTCAGCATTATTTCTTGCTTCAGCTTCATCCCTCGATTTTTTATCCTCTGCAGCATGGGACTCTGCATCTTTTACCATCTGATCAATATCTTCCTTAGACAGGTTTGATGTGCCAGATATAGTTATTTTCTGTTCCTTTCCGGTTGCCTTATCCTTTGCATTTACGTTTAGTATTCCATTTGCGTCTATATCAAAGGTCACTTCAACCTGAGGTAAACCCCTTGGTGCAATTGGAATACCGTCAAGGCGAAATGTTCCAAGTATCCGGTTGTCCCTTGCCATATCTCGCTCTCCCTGAAGGACTTTAATGTCAACTGCTGTCTGATTGTCTTCTGCTGTTGAGAATATCTCGCTTCGTCTCACAGGAATTGTTGTGTTTTTCTCGATTAATTTTGTCATAACTCCACCGAGTGTTTCTATGCCCAAAGATAGTGGGGTGACATCTAAAAGCACAACATCCTTAACTTCCCCTGAAAGAACACCTGCCTGTATTGCCGCTCCGACTGCTACAACTTCATCCGGATTAATTCCCTGATGTGGATCTTTTCCCCCCATCAATCTACGTATAAGATCCTGTACCGCAGGAATTCTCGTGGAGCCACCAACTAATATAATTTCATCAATATCCTTATCTGTAAGCTTTGCATCGGTTAATGCCTTTTTTACCGGACCGGTACAACGATCCAAAAGATCGGAAATGAGGCTTTCAAACTTGGCCCTCGTCAATTTTTCTTCAAGGTGCTTTGGTCCGGATGCATCTGCAGTTATGTACGGGAGGCTTATATTTGTTTCAAGGGCACTTGATAGCTCGATTTTTGCCTTTTCAGCGGCTTCAGTGAGGCGCTGTAGCGATTGTAAATCGTCTCTCAGGTCTATTCCATGATTATTTTTAAAACCCTCGGAAAGCCAGTCAACAATTTTCTTGTCGATATCGTCTCCCCCAAGGTGTGTGTCTCCATTTGTGGATTTTACCTCAAATACACCCTCCCCCACTTCTAAGATAGAAACATCAAATGTACCGCCGCCAAAATCAAATACAAGTATGGTCTCATTTCCCTTTTTTTCAAGCCCATATGCAAGAGAAGCCGCAGTTGGCTCATTTATTATTCTAAGCACCTTTAGTCCGGCTATAGATCCCGCATCCTTTGTTGCCTGCCTCTGTGCATCGTTGAAGTATGCAGGTACTGTTATTACAACATCTGTTATCTTTTCCCCCAAGTATTTGGCAGCATCATCCACAAGCTTTCTTAATATCATCGAGGATATTTCCTCGGGTGCATATTCTTTGTCCTTTGCCCTTATTCGTACATTATCATCAGAACCGGAAATAACCTTATATGTGACCGTTTTCATCTCGGTGGATACTTCTGAATATTTCCTCCCCATAAACCTCTTTATCGAATAAATCGTATTTTCCGGATTTAATACCGCCTGCCTTTTTGCAAGTGGACCAACAAGCCTTTCTCCTGTTTTTGCAAAACCAACGACTGATGGTGTTGTTCTTCCACCTTCAGTATTTATTATTACAGTGGGAGTGCCCGCCTCCATTACGGCAACAACTGAATTAGTTGTGCCAAGATCAATACCTATACTTTTAGCCATTTTATACCTCCTTAAATCTAAATTCCAAACTACCCATAATATTTTAATTTTACCGTAGGGTTAAATGCTTAAATAATATCCCAATAGCATTAAAAGTTTTTGAAGACTCGTCTCAAAAAAAATAAGGGATAGAGGATTGGATTATTTAACCTCAATTCGTTTCGAATCCTCTATTTTTTCTACTTTTGGCAATTTTAACTCTAAAACACCATCTTTAAATGTTGCCTCGGTTTTTTCAGGAAATACCCCAGTTGGAAGATTTATGCTCCGGTAATATTTTGAATAATACCTCTCTTTCCTTATGTAACCATTTTCTTTTTCTTCTTTTTCGTCTTTGCGTTCCGCAGTAATATCAAGCATACCTTCTTTAACATCAACCTTGATACCTTTTTTGTCAACACCAGGGAGATCTGCTTTTATGATAAACTTATCCCCCTTTTCGACTATATCTACGAAGGGCTTTGTAGTTTTTGTAACCAGACCTTCCTCGGTTCCCTTTAACAATCCCCCTTCCATATGGAATGGCTCAAACACTTCTTTGAACAATCTGTCTGCATGGCAATGAATCTGCCTTAATTCATCTATCGGGTCTAACAAATATATTTTTCTCATTTACAATCACATCCTTTTTGTTAACTTAAGGTTGTATACCTCCAATTACTATATTAAGGTTTACTACTATATAAACTTTTCTGGGAAAATGGTGGGTGTAAAAGGGTTGGTAATTTTGTGGTGATGGGATAAACAGATAAAATCCTTCGATGAAGAACTAAAAAAAGGTATTTGTATAGCTGATGTAAAAAAACCACAGATTACACAAGAATACACTGATTATGTTGGTGATTTTAAAATGGAGCAATGGGCATTGTAAATTGCCAGTGTGGCAAATATGGCTTCTTCCGTCCTCACGGTTTCTGTGCCCTGATCCGGAATCGTATTGACCACACATCCTGAAAAATCTCCCGATGATAGCCCCTCATCTTTTAAAATTGATTCAACACCCCTTCGAGGAGATCCAAAAACAAATGTAACACAATCTTCATTATTCAAAACTGCCCCACCTTTAAAATCTTCACCATGTTTGGAAGTAAATACGACAGTCCCGGATTCAACTACCTTTAGCGTCTTTGCCAGACTACCAACTATTTTTGTGTTGTATCCCCACCAACATGAAATATCATCCCGGTTTATCAATTCCACTTCGAGGGGATCCTTTGATATAATTTTTGTCGTTATACGTCTAAACTTAGTTAATTTTTCTTTTGAGATTAATCTGGCGGGCATTTCCACACCTATATCCACCAATATTGTTTTATTCCGCTTTTCAATCATTATTCCTTCTCTAAGCTCTTCTAAACTTAGTTTTGATGATTTGGAGTTCAAAGGGTGGTGCGCAGTTCTTAAAGGTGGTACAACACCCACATTCCTTAGATCCTCATTGAGTGGAAATAATTTTTTCCTCAGATACTGAGGTGTCTCCAAATATCTAAGCACAGTATCAATAAATTTACTGTCGTCAAACGCCTTATCCTTGTATATAAATATATGATTAACCCTAAATATCGAGGCTGCTCTTGCAATCTGACCGATTTTATAAGTTTTTATCCTTCGATCAGAACTTTCAATTGTTAAAGATGATGGGATCAATAAACAAAGTGTCTTTGGCATAAAAACCATTCTACTCCGTACATGATAAGCGTTTAGCATGACTTGGTATGGCCATATTATAAATAAGTCTGGCCATAACATTAATATACTTGACACATCAATATGGTACTAAAATAAAAAAAATACTTAGAGGGGTAGTCGAGATTAAATGGCCCGTTGCATGTTATTCACCTCCTGTTTGGTTTATTTTGATCTGCTCGCTACCCCCCCTAACATTCATACATTCTTTACCTTCAATTTAAGCAAAATGAAAAAGTTAAATAATTATACCAATTAAGAAGCTGGTGGTGTCTCTGTGAACCTTATGTTTGTATACTCATTGATTGTTCCTTTTACTATAACATTGATCACAACACCTTACTTTATCCGCAAATTTAAAGAAAGCGGGCTTGTGGTTGCAGATTATTACAAAAAAAATAAGCCAATGGTCCCCGAAAAAGGTGGTTTAATAATTTTATTAATTACACTTGTTTCAATTTCAATCGCCTCCTTGTTTTTTGATCTGCCACATTCTACATTTATAATAGCCACAGTTTTAACACTCTTTGGACTTACTGGTCTTCTGGATGATTTGATAAACATTGGTAGACCTTCAAAGATGATTATGCTGTATTTCTTTTCATTTCCTCTAATCCCTTTGATAAGCACAAATGCTGTCAATTTTCCATTAATTGGCACAATTGACGTTGGTATATTTTATGCTGTAATTATCATTCCGATATATGTGATGGTTACCGCTAATCTGGTTAATATGCATTCAGGGTTTAACGGTCTGAGTTCAGGGTTATCTTTAATAATTCTTGTCACATTGCTTGCTAAATCGATTACGGAAAATCCAGATCAAATGGATAATCTATTTGCCATAATTTGTATGATGAGTGCAACACTTGCTTTTTTTTGGTATAATAAATACACATCAAAGATGTTTTGGGGAAATATTGGAGCTTTAACCGTTGGCTCTTTAATTGGTATTTTTATAGCGGTTCAGGGATTTTTAATAAGCGGGTTTGTTATGCTGATACCCCATATAATAAATTTCATTATGTATGTTTATTGGCGCATCAAAAAATTACCCCCGGATAAATTTGGAAAGATCAGGTACGATGGGACTATTGAAGTTCCAAATCAGCTTACACTAAAATGGTTTTTGCCTTATTACAAAAGAATGACTGAAAAACAAGCCACGTATTTTATGTACCTTCTGACCACGTTGTTTTGTATATTCGGGTTTTTTATTCCGGGTTGAATTTTAATGCTTTATTTTGAAGCGGTGTGTTAAAAAACCTTGGCATCAACTGCGATATGATATTTCCTCTGCCCTACGCTTCTAACGATGCGGCTTTTTTCAATTTCCACATTTCTTTTAAGATTGCTCGCCTCTTTTTTTATCCTTTCTACTGCCTCAGCCCGGGGGTGAGAATCACCTGCAACATCATAATAATGGAGCGTACCCCCCTCTTTCAATACGTTGATTGCAACATCAAGAAATCTATACGCATAATCCGGAAGTGGCATAATAACACGATCTATAGGCATGGAAAAATTATAATTTAAGATCATATCCCTTGCATCACCAAATAAAGGTATGACTTTGCCATCCAGATGATTTAGCCTTACATTTTCAACCATGTACCTGTATGCATCCGGATTCACATCAATTGAATAAACCTTTACATCCGGGTTCTTTTTTGCAATTAGAATCGAGAATGTCCCAACACCACAAAACA
>DAOWMC010000172.1 GCA_030643285.1 Methanobacteriota archaeon
ATGAAAAATGGGATGGTTGATAAGATAATCGTGGGGGCGGATCGTATCGTTAAAGATGCGGTTTTCAATAAGATAGGAACATACAAACATGCAGTGCTTGCAAAGGAGCATAATATTCCATTTTATGTGGCGGCACCTGTTTCTACATTTGATCTGAAAAGAAAGCAAGGCGATATTGAAATAGAGCAAAGAGATGCTGATGAACTCAGGTATTTTGGTAATGAGCAAATCGCACCCATCGATGTGAACGTGTACAATCCTGCGTTTGATGCCACACCTCTTGAACTTGTAACTGCCCTGATTACCGAAAAAGGTGTTTTTTATCCACCTCTGAAACATAAGGATATCAAAGCTCTGAAAAATTGAAAAAAAAGATAATCTTATTCTTCTTTTTCTTCAACACCTATTGCGCGGAAGAAACGTTTTATAATCGCTTCCTCTGATAACTCCAACAATGTCTGTTTGTCCTTTGCGCCGCTGAACAATCCAAGTGGGACCTGGGCAGCAGCAATGGTTGAATGACCTCCGGCGGATCCAATATCGCCAAATGCATCGAACATAACGTTTCCAACATTCAATCGAATGTCCCTGCTTCTACCCGAAAGATAAATCTGATCCTCACCAAGGCCGAATACCACCACAGTCGAGATACCTTCCAGATTCAATAGATAGTCTGCAGCCTGTGGTATCACATCACGGTCCAGGATAAAACCAACATTTGAGATTAGATTACTTCCTTTTATACGTTTATTTCGGATCGCCTCACCCAGAACATCCAGTGTTTCTAAAGACATTGGTGGTGTCTCAAGACTGGTCAGTATTTCATGATCTGCCTGGGGATATAAAAATGTGGCGGCTCCAAGATCTGCCGAAGAGGTGTTTCTTTTGAACTCCTGTGTGTCGGTGCGTATACCATATAGCAGGGCGGTTGATAGATTCTTATCGATTGTGATGCCCAGCTCCTGTATATATTTGGTCATTATGGTCGATGTTGCGCCAACATCGGTCCTGATATCTATGTAATCCGCTTCTATAGTTCTTCCATTTGAAAGATGATGGTCTATTATAATATCAATTCTGGAGCCTTCGGGTAGTGGATTATTCGCACCGGGGGCTGCAGCATCAATGAGCGCAATTTTACTATACTCTTTATATTCATCTCCTTTTATCTTCTTGGCATCGATTTTAAGTAAATTTACAAAAGCCCTGTTTGACTGATGGCCTATCTCTCCGCGATGGAGTATTTCTGCCTCCACACCCACGGTCTTTGCAATTTCCTTAAGGGCAAGAGAGCTTGAAATTGCATCGGGATCCGGGTTATCATGGGCAATTATTGCCAATCCTCCTTCACCGGCGCCCTGTATTATATTTAACAATTCTTTTGCATGGGTTTTGGATTCAATTCTTTCAAGGTATCTGATTGTTGCATTTGCTATCACATTGGAGGGAAGTAATACCATATCTGCCCCTGATTCTTCCAATTCTTCTTTATGGATCGGGTCAGCCGCCCGGGTAACAATGTATGCTTTTGGAAATAAAGATTTAACAACATCCAGAGAATTTTTATTCGAATCATCATCGGAACTTAATACCAAAACGGTTCCAACCCTCGACTGCTCCAATTTTTCAAGTATCTTAGGGTTGTCAATCCAACCTGTAATAGCCTCAAGGTTTTGATCCCTTAAAGTTTTCACCCTATCTTTGTCCCTATCTATTACAACAACTTCTCGACCCAGTTTTTTAAGCTCATTGGCCACGGTAAAGCCTACGCTTCCACATCCTAATATAAGGTATATCGGCCCCTTGGTCTTACTTTTCTGAAGCGAGGCATCATTTCCAGAGGTAATAATTTTACCCTCCTTTGACACATCCCATATAATCTCTTTAACAATCGGTAGTGTTATATTATTATATTAATATATAATACCGAGCTAAAGGATAATTACATTTGCGGTTAGATTTTTGTGTTTATTGTGTTTAAGGTGAAATGATGGAAGAGATAGACAAAGACAAGAGCGTAAACAACTTTGAAGAAGTCGATCTTGAAGGTTGGATAAAATACTTTGACTGTGAGGATAAAAAGTGGAATATTGCCAAAAGATACGTTGATCCGAGAAGATCAAACCGCCTGGTGCAAAAGTTTAATCAAAATGAAAAAGATCACCCGATCTGGACCGAGCATCTGGTTTCGGGGTTACCTACTTTTTACGGGTTGCTATGTGTGTCCGAGGATGCACCTGTAGAAGCGATCAAGGCGGCATATGAAAAAAAATCAAAATATTCAATCCATGCTAAAGAGCTTATTGATGAGGCGTACAATACTTTAGTCGATCAGGAACTCAAGATGGAATATGATTCGATCGTGCAGCTCTTTGGCAGGGTCTCTCAAGTGTTTAACCCAAAAGAGAAGAAAGAGATGGTAATTAAGCATGATGCATGGCTTTTAGAAGAAAAAAACCATGCAATAGTTCTATATTTTGATAAAAAACATAAAGGGTGGGTGAATCTATTTTTGAGGGCCACACCAACGTTTTATGAACTTCTTGGTGTAAAAAATGATGATTCAATCAAAGATATCGAACAGGCGCATGAAGGCAAAGAATCTTTAGAGATTATTGAAGAAGTTTACAGGGTGCTTTCCGACGAGAAGCTAAAGTATGACTATGATTTTATGCTCAATTTTTACAGAGAGCAATTTGGAGATAACCTATCAACCTGGATTTCTAAAAAGAAGGGGTTTTGGGATTCTTTGGAAGAAACAGGGGAATTAATGCTTACACTGCTAAAAGATACGGACCGTGTGGATAAGGCTGATGGAATAATTGCGATGAAAGGCGAATGGAAAGCCCATCTGCCACCGGGTGAAACATTTTACGATTTACTTAGTATAGGTATTGATGATCTGCCCGAACATGACGAAGAAATTGAAAAAACCCTGATGGAAAAATTCCTCGGACTTGAAGGCAATCCAAAAGTGAAGATTGCTTACGACACTCTGCGAGATTCGGAGATGCGTAAAGAGTATAATTGGGCAATGGAGAATAGTGACCTTATAAAAAAGTTATCAGATCTTGAGGATTATTAAAAATTAAAGGTGGTGTAGGGATGGATGAGCTTATTTCTATGTATAAAGGGCTTGAAGATATTATAAGTATTGAGGAATTCAAACATAAGGTAAAAGAAAAGATTGATCTTATGGGTGGATTATGTGATGAAAAGACGGCGGCCATGCTGATTGCCAAGGAGTTTGGTGTAGAATCCAAAGTTAAAATTAAAGATATATCATCTGATAAGGGTGATGTTTCATTTACCGGAAAAGTAACCCAGATCGAAAAACCAAGAGAATTTTCACGTGATGATGGAACGATTGGGAGGGTTTCAAACCTAACATTATCTGATGATACAGGATCGGTCCGGCTGGTTTTGTGGGATGATGAAAGCGACCTTGTAAAGGTTGGTAAAATCAAAACCGGAACTGTATTGAAAGTGAAAGGTTATGTAAAAGAGGGTTTTTTTGGGGTTGAAGTAAATATTGGGAGAAATGGTGGTTTGGACTTCACAAACGAGGATATAGCCATAAAAACCTATAAAGTCAGTGAAATTTTGGCCGATATGAATGCCATAGATATAAGTGGAGTTGTGCTTGACACGGGCGAG
>DAOWMC010000075.1 GCA_030643285.1 Methanobacteriota archaeon
GAGGTTAACATAATTGAGCGAAAGTGGGGCCAGGGTGCAAAGGCAATTGGAGGAGAAATTAGGGTAAACGATCTTGATAGGGCAATAATGCTTAAAAAGAGAGGCTACATCGTAGAGCCAGACCCCGAGAACGAAGTTGTCCAAAAAGCATTTAAGGTAGGAGCTTTCAAGACATTTGAGAGGCATAGTAGAGTGGGTATGCCAGAAGAAAGTAGTTTCATTGAAGATATTGAATGGCTCAGGGATCAGGGTGCTAAAAAGGTATTTCTAAAGACAGGGGCATACAGGCCTTCTGCAACTGCTTTTACGCTTAAAGTGGCGTCTGAGGCAAAGATAGACCAGATAACGTTTGATGGAGCGGGCGGTGGAACCGGGATGAGTCCTGTGCCGATGATGAATGAGTGCAGCATTCCAACAGTTTACCTATTCGCGCAGGTGATGCAGGGTGTTGAGCTTTTGAAAAAGAAAGGGCGTCATGTGCCAGATATCTCTTTTGCAGGCGGATTTGTCAATGAGACTCAGATCTTTAAGTGTATAGCCATGAGTAACTATAATTCCGCACCGAATATTAAGGCAATAGCAATGGCAAGGGCACCCTTGACTGCTGCAATGAAGTCGGAGTACTTTGGGGAACTCGCAAAAGACGGACAGCTTCCAAAGGCTTTTGCAGATAAGTATGGTAAAGAACCCGAACAGTTCTTTTCAGCATACACGGAACTAAAAGAACGATATGGTTCGGATGCCAAGGACATTCCATTTGGTGCAATTGGTGTTTACACATACTTTCAAAGACTTAAAATTGGGCTTCAGCAGTTGATGGCAGGTTCAAGAAAGTTCAAACTTGATCTAATCGATCGGGGAGACCTAGCTTCATTGAGCGATCTTGGAACAAGGGTTTCAGGTATCCCATCGATTTTGGATGTAGATGACGGTGTGATGGAAGAGATTTTGGGGTAATACTCCCCATCTATCTTTTATTCAAATTTAAACGTTTTTGCCTTATGATTATGAAATACTGGCCAGCCCCGGATAGTCATTCCATAGATATTCCATCCCCTGGCCTTCCAGGATCTTTCTGGGAGGATAGAGACGATAGATATCACTGTGGAGTGGATATTTATGCACCAGAAGGTAGCGGTGTTCTTTCGATTGAAGGTGGTAAAGTTATCGATATGGGGATATCAACATCCCCGGATATTATACCTTACTGGCATAAAACCTGTTACGTTTTGATAAAGAACAAAAACAAACCGGATCATATATGTAAATATGCCGAACTTGGCGATACAAAAGTGAAGGTAGGTGACTTTATCCAGGCAGGCCAATTAATTGGACATGTTGGTCTGGTTTTAGATTCGGATAAGATCACCAAGGACTCTCCACCCTATATCCAGGAGATAAAGAAAAAAGAAAATGGAAGTATGTTGCATTTTGAGTTGTACGAGTCTCCACCAATTAAGACAAATGATGATGGAAACTATTTAGGTGGAAATTGGTTTTGTGATCTTAAACCAAAAAGTCTGCTGGATCCTACAGATTATCTTTTTTCTACACTAAATAAAGCGGGCCCGTGAACATTTCGCTTTGGTTGCCCTTCTATTTTACCTTTATTTCCACATTTATTTTTCCAAGATCATCCTTCACCAACAGAAGAAAAGGTGAGTGCCCCTTCTGCATGTATTCTTCCACCTCGCTCCTGAATTTTCCAACGTCTGATTCCTCTAAAAAGATTCTTAGAAGCTCTATCTTCTCTTCTATTTCCCGGTCTTCCACCCCCATACTTAAATATTCATCTACCATGGACCAGTACATCTTCCTTGCCATTGTTTCCACACACATGTGTTCTGTGGGTTCTATTATAATGGTGCAGGTCATATCAATACCCGAAACTTTCAGAAAAAGTTTTAATTACCTCGTTTACCTTCGATTCATACCATACTATGTAATCAGACGCTTCAATTGCCAATTTTAATCTCGTTATATCCGATATTTTACCTTCCTTGAGTTCTTTCAGGACAACTTTATATCTTTTCGGATTCACAATTACCGCAACATCCCCGAAGCTCTTTATCCCGGACTTTATAAGTGCAACGCCACCAACATCCATTTTATCCAATGATGGTTTTTCTTTTGAATCTTCATCGTCAACAGGAATAAGATTTACAGCGACAATTTCTATCTCGGATGTCATTATCGCCGCATGAATCGCCGGATGCAGCGTTTTTATCTTACCAGATAGCATCTCTTCAAACCCGGTGAGCTTTGATACGTTTGTCACCGGTATTTCAATACCTGCTTCCAAAATCTTTTTAGCCGTTCCATCCGTTGCAATTATCTCTATGCCAAGCTCATTTAGGCCCTTTGCAAATTCAATTATCTTTTCTTTTTCATATACGCTTATGAGAGCTTTCATATACGCCTATTTCCCCCAACTTAATGTATCATTTCTTATCTTTTTTTGGGGATTATCTAAACAATCTTCAGTGACTACTCAAACAACTTTAAATACACCTCTAATGGAATATTTCGGAGAATAGTACACCCATCTGCCCAAGTTGTAGCACAAAAATGACCCATAACGGCTACAACATCTACTGCAAAAAAGGGCTGGGTAGTGTTAAGATTGGGAAATATCTCTGTCTGGTGAAAAGTTAATCTGTAAGAGTTTGAAAATCTCAAATACTGACCTTGACAATAAGCAATTAAAACGATAACTTAATATTTGTGGCATTTAAATACAATAACATCCCAAAGGGAAAATAAAAGGAAATGGGGGCTATGATTTGGAGGCCGAAAAGCTTCGAAGAAAGATTGCATCCGTTGTTGGTGATGATAAAGTCGTAATGGACGAAATAGAAAGGAAAGTTTATAGTCATGAAGCTGGTTATTTTTCAAGATTGATGGACACCGCCCTTAAATGGGAGCCTGATTGCATTGTAAAGCCAAAAACTGCCGAAGATATCTCAGAGATTGTTAAAGTTGCTGAACAGGTAGATGAGACTATTATTCCGCTGGATGGTGAATGTTGGGGCCATGGTGGCGCACTTCCGGTGAATGGAGGTATAGTTGTTGACATAATGGGCATGGATGGGATACTTAATTTGGATGAAAAGAACTTAAATGTAACCTGTGAAGCTGGAATCAGGTGGAATGCACTTTATGACATGCTATCAAACAAAGGTTTACTTATTGGAGCATACCCGATCAACGCGCCATCGGCTACGGTGGGTGGATGGATAAACACAGGTGGATACGGGATTGGGTCATATAAGTATGGTGGAGTTTCAGACCAGATCAGATCTATAGAGGTTGTACTTCCAAACGGAAAGATAATAAATACCGGATTTAAAGATGTGCTTTCAAATAGCTCCGGTTACAACCTAAATAGCATGTTTGTAGGGGCAGAAGGTACTTTAGGGGTTATAACAAAAGCAACGTTAAAAATATATCCCCTCAAGGAGATTCGATTACTATCCTACTCCTTTTCTGGTATGAAAGCACTTTCAGAAGCCATATTTAATTTAACAAGGTCAAAAGTTACACCACTAAACATATCCTTCGTTGATAAAAATCATTTTGAGTTTTTAAAAGCTGTTGGTAAGGATGTGTCGTGTGATGGGGCATTAATCAATATAGCTCTCGAAGGCTCAAAGGAGCGGTTAGACATAGAAGAGAGCCTAATTGGCCCAATAATGAAGGATGGTAAAAAAGAGAGTGATGTGATTGCAGAGCGGGAATGGGCCGCGAGGTATTATGGGGTTAGAACCAAAGAATTGGAATTTTCCACCATGTTAGGTGAAGCTTTTGTATCAGTTTCGCATATGAATGAGATGGCGGAGGAGATATATGAATTAACTTATAAAATGAACCTCAGGGCAGCTATCACCGGAACTGTTGTGGATAGAAATACAGTTGTTTTCACGTCGTATTATCTCACGGATGAGCGTAAATTAATCAGGGATATGATATCACTTGTTTTCATTAAAAAATTGAGTGATATAGGGTCTAAATATGGAAGTGGTCCTGCCAATTTAGGTGTGTTTCATACATTCAGTACAAAAAAGGCGCTTGGAACAGATACAACTGCGATAAAGGATATAAAGGCGGCGTTGGATCCCCATAACATAATGAATAGCGGAAAACTCCCTGAAGAGATCTGATTATCAATATGGAGGAAAAGAATCCCACTAAAACAACGTTTGGTAAGTTTTTCGGTTCTTTGAAGACGATACGTTATCTGATCAAGCATATGAATATGCTTTTTTGGGGCGTGTCGTTAGGTCCTTATTATTTAACCTGGATCTTTACTTCCAAGATGGTTTTACCGATGGAAGAGGCGCCCTCGTCCATCTGGGATGTATTTTCGCTGGTTTTCAATTGGTCATGGCTTTCTAGGACCATGTCAGACTCACCTGAGTTGTTTTTAGGTTTTTTAATAATTGGTCCTTTACTTGGGGCGTCAACGATTCTGTTTAATGATTATTTTGACCGTGAACCTGATAGATCCATCAGAAAGAATAAATACCCGCTGGCTAAAGGTCTTCTTAAACCCGGTACGGTTCTCTGGACTTCAATCCTATTTATGGTACTTGCAATTTTGTTATCGCTAAAAGTTTCATCCCTATTTGCAGGGCTTGTATCCATATGTGTGTTTTTATCAATCATCTATTCCGCACCACCCGTGAGGTTAAAAAACAGGGCGGGTCTGGACCTTTTAACCTGTATTTTTGGTGCGGGTATTATCTGTTCATTTGCCGGGTGGGTAGCTGCTGAAACTGCAGGATATATCAGACCGCTTGGTGAGATATTCTGGTGGTTTTTTATTATCGCATTCGGAACAGCTTCAATTTATATGCTTACAGTGGTTGTTGATCATGATGGTGATAAAAAGGAGGGTATTAACACGATAGCTGTGCGGCTGGGAATTAAAAATGCGTTTTACCTTGGTTTTTTGTTCATAGCGCTTGCTGACCTTATTATAGCAGTTATATCTTACAACAACATTTTATTCTCACGAGGCTTTTTTAATTATGCGATGCCTGTTATAGCAATTCAACTTATTCCATTTTACCTTCTGACAAGAAAACCGACCTCTAAGAACGGCACGATTGCAATCGTACAGATGGGAACAATGCTTGTTGTTGGAAACACGCTTATGGTTTTGGATGTAACAGGGTTATTGTGAGCAAACAAATGTAAAAAAGCTTAATTTTATCCTACAAACCCAATGCTTCCTTTAATTGGCCTTCAAAATCTGAAAAGCTTGGAAAACATCTTAACTTATCTAATACTAAAGATTCATTCTTTATCCTTTTAATTTTTTGGTCAATCGCATCTTCATCTATACTCCAACCCATGTAAATATTTGATTCACCATACGTTTCTTTTTTTATATTGTCCATGTCTATATGTTCGATTTTTCTAATTCTTGTACAATCATCATCTTTTTCGTCAAGACATTTCATCCAATAGTCCATGGTTTGAATTGGAATTGCAAAAACAAATTTTGGATGAAGGTTATAATGTCTGTTTATATCATTTTCTTCAAATTTTTTTACAAAACCTTCTAATATCTTTTTTTTCTTAAAATCAATCCTCAACTATCGGGAACCTCATCGCTGTCAACGCAAATAATGATAACATCTACCGATCTATGATACCCGTTATGTAAAAATTTTGCAAAGGTTTTGTAATCAAATAATATCGAATTTTTACCCCTGCGTTTCATTTGAGTTTTACTTTCTTCCATAACTTTCATATCAATTTCTTTGGCAATTCGATTAATAAGGGCACGTAATATTATTCTATCAGTAGGTCCTTCGCAAATTATTTGAAGCTTCATTAAAGTCCACCGATAAGTCCATTAAACCATAAATTAAAAAGAGATTCACCCCGTTCGTAATCCTCGTCAAATTTCGATAAAATCTCTTGAAGAGGAATGTATTTAGAATTTCCTGA
>DAOWMC010000147.1 GCA_030643285.1 Methanobacteriota archaeon
CGCTACATTCGAACCAAGCCCTATAAGTATAATAACAAAAATTGCTATCTGTGTTACCCTTCGCAATACTTGTCTATCCATCAGATCACATCCCCAGAATCCACATCAATATTCCTGTTATCAAACCACCAATAATACCACCTAACTCCCAAGGCGGATATCCAAGCGCCAAATTTAACATAACCCCCATGATAATACCTATACCAGCCATCGATAATGGAACCTTTATATTGACCAATCCTTTTCCTCCGATAGACTTCAAATCGTTACAGCAAGCTATATATTTTACTATTTCATATGAGGATTGTACATACTATTTATGTACCATTCGATTTATTTTAGACCGGTTGAGATGAAAATTAATGTGTGAACTGACTGCATATATATTCGATCATATAGAAAAAGAATTTAAAGATGATACCAGGCTTGATGAAGCATTTAAAATAAAGATAGAGGAAGTTTCAAAGTATATCACGGGCACAACTAACATCTACCCTAAAAAAGATAACATTGATAATTTTTTTGTAGATATTTCTAATTTCATTGAAGAAAAACTAAAAGAACGCCTTAAAAAAGATGGTGAAATTCAAATCACAAAGATCTCCTCTGGGCAGAACATCGATCTTGGCATAAAACAGGCAAATATTATAGATGGCAGATATTTTGAAATGTACTGCTACAAATGCTTTTCCATCGTATTTTTGCGTATTTGGCTGGAAGAAGGGATATATGTGAAAAAAAAATGGATAAGTATAGATGTGGATGAGCTACTTGAGACGCCATGGTTCAAGGAGGATTAAACAAACCTTGCCATGAAAATAATTTTTCCATACCTTCTTAGCCTCTTAGAACCCAACTTTGACCGTTAGCATCCGCTAATTTCTTCATAAAATTAATTTGACAGAAGCCAAAAATGGGGCCTATTTTGCCCCAAAATCACCTGTGAAATAGGGCTACAATTGGAAATGGTGGATTGTTTTCTCTCTGATTGTCAAATTCAATGGGGGATCTTTTGGTAATTTTCTGTTTTGATGCCCCAGTCTTATCTGTCAAGCAACAGCTCAATAAAAAATCAAAAAGATCGTGAAAACCACATCAAAAAATTGATGTAAAAGTGAGAATGCAGATAATGCGATAAATCAAATACTCATTTTTAAGGATTGGAGGGGGAAAATATTGACGGGTAAGTTTTTAATGTGACAGAGCCAAGGTATATAGAAGCAATATAAAGGGGGTTTGTTATGAAACGAGGTGAGATTGTTTTTATTTTATTTCTTATACTAATCGTGATTTTTTCTGAGCCATCATCAGCCGTCATAATTACAAATTTAACTATATTGGATAATGCAAATGGTTGTGCACCATCATGGAGCCCTGATGGAAAAAAGGTTGCCTTTGGAAATGGTTTTGATATTTGGGTGATAGATACTGATAACACAAATCTAACATCGTTGACTTCAAATCTATCCTCATTTGATTGGACCGCTGCATGGAGCCCTGATGGAAAAAAGATCGCCTTCATGTCGTCTCGGTCCGGAAACTTTGACATCTGGGTAACCGACTGTGATGGCACTAACACAACGCAGTTGACCACAGGCCAGTCAGATGAGGGGTATCCGGCTTTTAGCCCTGATGGTAAAAAGATCGCGTTTTATTCAGGCCGGTCCAAAAACTGGGATATATGGGTGCTTGATATACAAAACGGCAACTTAACGCAGTTAACGTTTCATCCTAAAAATGACATGCAACCGGCATGGAGCCCTGATGGTAAAAAGATCGCCTTTGCATCATTTAGGGGAAGTAAAATCGATACGGATATTTGGGTGATGGGCTCTGATGGAAGCAACCTGACGCAGCTAACAAATGATCCTGCACATGAGGACCACCCTACATGGAGCCCCGATGGAACAATGATAGCGTTCAGGTCAACACGATCGAAAAATCCTGATATATGGGTAATGAGTTCAGATGGTAAAAATCAAACCCAGCTAACCACAGATCCGGCAGTTGACGAATGCTGTGCATGGGGCCCTGACGGAAAAATAGCGTTCGGATCAAAAAGGTCAGGTCGTGTGAATGTCTGGATCGCCGAAATAGACGTTAACGAAACGCTTCCCCTCGGACCTTCACCTGTAAGTATAACAATAACATCAGACCCACCCAATGTGGATCTGTATGTCGATGGAAGACCTGAAGGTAGAACACCAGAGGAGGTTCGGATTATACCTGGAACTCATCAAATAAAATTGGTAAGAACCGGATTTGACGATAAGGTGATTGATGTGGAAATTTTGGCGGGTGAAACAAAAAATGTTTCAGTATCTCTAACACCGGCCTCAAAATCCCCAAGGGTTTTGAGTTTTTTAGCGATTAGTGTGATGATCGGATTGATGGTGGTTGTATTATTTTTGATTATGCAAAAGAAAGGTTAATTTTATTTCCATAAATATTTTACCAGGTAATTAAAATAGAACCCACATCATCAATAAAATATCACTGAAATGTCACAGATAGAAAAAAAAATCGGAATTGAAGTTTACTCGACAGGCACAGAGGGAATGGGCGGTGTAATTCGCCATAAAGTTGAAGATTTTGAAGTAATCGAGATCACAAACAGAAAGGAAAAAGAAGATGGTGATTATCTCATCGTCGAACTGACAAAAAATGACTGGGACATGCATCATGCCATACGAGACCTGTCCCGTGTACTTCAGATAAGTCAGAAGCGATTTGGTTTTGCAGGCACAAAGGATCGGCGGGCCGTAACAAAACAGAAGCTTAGTATCTTTGATCTAAGGGAAGAGGAAATAGAAAACATCAATTTAGGCGGGATAGCACTTGAAAAAATAGGTTATTCAAACAAAGCCGTTTATATGGGGGATCTTTTTGGAAACAGATTCAATATAATAATAAGAGATATTGATCATTCCATTGAAGGCACCAAAAGCCATATCGACTCGACCTATAAAGAAATCAATGAAAAAGGCCTGGCAAATTTCTTTGGAGTCCAGCGTTTTGGAACGAATCGCCCGGTTACACATATTATTGGAAAAGAGATTGTCAGGGGCGATTTTAAATCCGCGGCGATGACATATATTGCAATGCCTTTTTCCGCAGAATCCCCCGATGCATTTAAAGCAAGAAGATATATCCTGGAAACTGAAGATCTGAAAGGCGGACTCAAGATGATGCCATTTTTTTTAAAGTACGAACGGGCGATGTTAGATTATCTAATAAAAAATCCTGATGACTATGTTGGATCATTTGGTGTTTTACAAAAAAACTTAAAAAAGATGTTTGTGCATGCGTATCAATCATACATATTCAATAAAATCTTAAGTATAAGGATTAAAAGCGGGTTACCAATAGATGAGGCTATAACCGGGGATATCGTCTGTTTTAAAAATGAGATGTGTTTTCCAAATGTCCGTAAAACTCAAAAAGTTAAACCTGAAAACCTAAAAGGCATAAATAGATTGGTTAAACTGAAAAGAGCATTTGTTACAGCCCCGGTAGTTGGATATGAGGTGGATTTATCAAAGGGGGATCAGGGAGAAATTGAGCGAAAGGTCCTCGATGAAGTCGGAAATGAACAGGAGGACTTTAGGATCCCTTCGTTCCCGGAATTTGGTTCAAAGGGCTTGAGACGTGAAATTGCAATCCCCACCAAAATAGATTATGTTTTAGAAGAAGATGAAATCTTTTTGGGAAAAACAAAAGCAAAACTAAATTTTGAATTACCCAAAGGAAGTTATGCAACGGTCGTTTTACGTGAGTTTATTAAAGAATAGAGATAAGTTTCTATATCACTTCTAAGTATGGATATCTACTATATTTAACTATATAAGTGCATTTATTCCAATCTTTAACACCTTTATGAGCCTTGATGGAGTTAAAACCCTGAAAAACTTACGTATTAGAACCGAAGGGTGATCCACATCCCCATACTCTGCCATTAAATCTAAAATTTCGGGCTCGGATAGCAAAGAAACAAAATTATTAAAATCTTTATCGCTCCATCGCTCAAAAGCCCTATGGACAAGCATACCGATTTTCAGTTCCTGCCCTATTTCTGAC
>DAOWMC010000194.1 GCA_030643285.1 Methanobacteriota archaeon
GAATTAGAAGTGAAGAAACTTGAGACAAGGGATACAAAAGCAAGTTGCGCAGAAAATATGTTCGGTTGCAGCCAGGCCATGTGTATTGAATAATTGATATGAATGGCGTAGAATGTAAAGCTAAAAAAATTTTAAATTTTAAATATTTTTTATTTTTTTAAAACAAAAAAAGTGAGAAAATGATGGAATTAAAATTGGAAATCAAAAAACTTGAGGCAAAGAGTACCAAGGCTTCTGCCTTATTTGGGGTTGAATGTGACATTTTTATATGCAGTCCACCGGTATGTAACTTTTAATTGATAACTAAATTTATTATATAGGGGACACATTTTCTTAAAACAATAATCCGAAATTAAATTCTGGAGTCTATTACCACGGCTTCACCGCATATCTAAATGTCTGTTTTGCAAAGTGCATCGCTGTTTGTGTTCCCCATTTCAACGTGACCGGTAAAATATGGTTGAACATCCCGGCAACCCATCTTTTTCTTGGATTTGTTAACCACTTGACATATCTTTTTGCCATGCAGGGGGAAAGATAGAACATCGCGTATGCAGTTACAAGGAGGTTATTGATCTGCCTTCTTGAAAGGTGTGGCGTGTGCATGACAGGGTTTATCGTGTCATAGGCTGACCACTTTGCATTGCTTAGAAGTCTCGTATCTTTGATATTTTCATGCAGGGGAGTTCCTGGAAAAGGTGTCAAAACAGTGAACTGGGCTACATCAATTGGTAACCTGCAGGCATGTCTTATCGTTTCTAAAACATCCAATCGTGTCTCATTGAAATTGCCTATTATCACCGTGCCCCATGTCATTATCCCATTTTCATTAAGAATACGAATCGATTTAGAAACTTGCTCAACATCCACACCCTTTTTCATCTGATTCAACGTATTTTGATGCGCGCTTTCGATTCCGAGCACAACTAACTGGAAGTTTGCCTCCCCCATTTTCCTCACGATTTCGGGGTGTTTGACGATGCTGTCTGCCCTTGCCTCAAAACCGTATCTGTGTCCATTCAAGCCATGTTCGATGATCAGATCACATATTCTTTCGACCCTGCTCATATCATGGCAAAAATTATCATCATTAAAGAATATAACCTCTTTACCTTTATCCACCTGACCAATCTCTGATATAACCCGCTCAGGACTCTTGGCCCTCCACTTTTGACCCCACATAGGTGGTGTACAGCAAAATTCACACTTGAATGGACACCCCCTGCACGTATCCATTGCATCCAGTGAAACTCCAAAAACATGGTATCTGTCCGACTTTAAGAGGTCCCTTCGTGGAAATGGAAGAGAGTCAAGGTCTTCGACTGGTGTCCTATCAGGATTGTGAAATACTTTTTTTTTAGAAGTGTAACTTATCCCGTTTATTTTGGACAGGTCTTTTCCATCGACAATCTCCCTGAATGTTATCTCACCTTCTCCTCTGACAACTATATCAACATAAGGGTTAGAAACGAGATCCGGATAAAGCGTAGGTTGGGCCCCACCCAATACTGTTAAAGCATCACTATGCTTGGCTATCTTACATATTTTAAGTGCATTTGCAGTTGATGGAGTTAAAACAGTAAGTGCAACGATGTCAAAGCGTGATATCTTTTTTTTCAATTCGGATTTACTTAAGTTTTCAACCTTTAGGTCAAGGATTTCCACATGGTGATCCGGGATCATCCCGGCAAGATCAATAAGTGGTACCGGCGGAAATGCCATTGCAAAATCCATCGGTGGAATTTTCTGTGCGGGATTGACCAAAAGGACATCCACACTACCATTCCCTCTTATCCACCAGATAATCTGCCAAATCCAAAAGATTGTTTCTGGCATCAGATGGTGAGAGTATGTCCAGGCTTTTTTTTGCACGTTCACCTAAGGATACGGCCATTTTTTTTGCATAATCTATTGAACCTGATTTTTTTATTGATTCTATTGCCGATATTATCTGATTTGGTGTTGCATCTTCATTTCCCAGTGCTTCAAATATTGCATCTTTATCTCCACCATTATTTAAGGCATGGACAACCATTATTGTCTTTTTTCCTTCCCTTATATCCGCACCAACATGCTTTCCAAACTCAGCTTCATCTGCTACCAGCCCTAAAATATCATCTTTTATCTGAAATGCAAGCCCCATTAGCTTTCCATAGTCCCCTAATCCCTTTACTTCTTCAGTGGATCCATTTCCTGCGGTTGCACCACTTTTTGCGGATATTTCATATAAAACACCTGTTTTTTGATACATCATTTTGAATACATCTTCTTCGGAGGTAATTTTTTTCTTCTTAAGGAGTGTGTCTGTCTCCTTTCCCTGACACAGGGCTATCCATGCATCTGTGAACATTGAAAGAATATCTAATGAATTGTCAAACGCATTTTTTGAAGTCATTTTTACATTAAAATTATCAGGTGTAAAGGTTGCAACATGACTTAAAATATTGAGCATAGCCCTCGTACCCATTGCAAGCAGTATATCTCCGGTTAATACAGCAGTTGGTAAATCCCACTTCATGTGAACCGATTCTCGTCCACGCCTTGTCATGTTTGAATCAACAAGATCATCGTGAACCAAACTGCCAGTGTGCATGAACTCGCAGGATACAGCGGCCGGAAGTGCAAACTTTGGCTCTCCCCCGACAGCTTCACAGGAAAGAAGCGAAATAACAGCCCTTGCCCGCTTCCCACCGGCAATGACCAGATGCTCAACAGCTTCTCGATACTCGGGTGGTTCTATACATGAGGTCATTTCAAGCATTATTACATCTATATCTCCTGCCCTCTCTTTCAGAATCGTTTCTATAGCTATCTTCGGGTCATCCAAACCGGTATAAGGTCTTTCATGTATTTTCCCTATAACCATATGATTCCCCTTTCCCTAAAGTGATTCATTTATCCCCTGCCTGAGTTATTGTTCATTAACGTTTATCTGGTATTTAATTATAAATTTTTTGAATTTAAAGGCAATATTACTAAAATTATACAATATATTCATAATTCAACAATATTATCATAAACACCAAAAACTTTATTATGGCTTAAGCGGTTATTGATATCATAAATAAATCGAGGGAAGTCAAGGAGGTGGAATTAAATGGAATTAGAATTAGAAGTGAAGAAACTTGAGACAAGGGATACAAAAGCAAGTTGCGCAGAAAATATGTTCGGTTGCAGCCAGGCCATGTGTATTGAATAATTGATATGAATGGCGTAGAATGTAAAGCTAAAAAAATTTTAAATTTTA
>DAOWMC010000014.1 GCA_030643285.1 Methanobacteriota archaeon
ATATATGGAAGACTGAGTCTGATTGTTATCGACCCACCGATACGAATTACAGGAAAGGTCAATCGATTTGAGATTACTGCCTTAAACAAACGTGGAAAGGAGATATTAAAACTGATTGAGCGAAAAAAGCTATTTAAATATGCACATGATCTTAAGATAAGTTCTGATTCAATCACGGGCTTTGTTGAGCGGGAAAATAAATTACTGGATGAATCCAAAAGGATAAAACAGAGAAATATCTCCCATATCATACGGGACATTATCAAACTTTTTTCATGTGATGAAAAATTTTTAGGGCTCTACGGTGCTTTTTCATATGATTTTGTAAGGCTTTTTGAGGATATACCGGATATCCACGAAGACGAAGGCATTTTAGATTTTAACCTGTTTCTTCCGGATTTTATCGTATATTTTGATCATCTAAAGGAACAGGCAGGCATATTCCTGTACGATTTTGGCGAATTTGATATAGAACTGGAAAAATACTTTTCGCAGAGATATAAGGAAATCGAAAACATTTCCTTAAAAGAACAAAAAGATCACCCTAAGACGGCAAATGGCGTTGAAAATCAAAACAGGAATTTGGTGCCAAAAAAGGAATATGAAGATATGGTGGTACGTGCAAAAGAAGAGATCCGAAACGGTGAAATATTCGAGATCGTTTTATCACATTCAAGATATTTTGAGTTCGATAAAGCGCTGATAGATATGTACAAAAAATTTCGCACGGTCAATCCATCACCCTACCTGTTCTACGTTAATTTTGGCAATGACTGCCTGGTTGGTGCATCCCCTGAAATGTTTTTGAGGGTTGAAGATGGCCTTGTGCAGACAAGACCCATTTCAGGAACCGTTCAAAGGGGAGAAAATTCAATAGACGACTATAGCTATATGATGCACCTCTTGAATTCAGAAAAGGAAAAGTCAGAACTTGACATGCTAATTGATCTTGCAAGAAACGATATTGCCCGTGTTTGTAAGCCAGGTGTTGAGGTTAAAGACTATCGTTTTGTGGAAAAATATTCAAGGGTGATGCACACTGTGGCCCATGTTGAAGGAGATCTGGATGATGAAAACTTTGACCCTTTTGATGCATTCATCGTATCGTTAAATGCCGGGACCCTGACAGGTGCCCCAAAGGTTGCTGCAATGCATTTTATCGAGAAATTCGAGCGATCAAGGAGGGGATATTATGGTGGAAATGTGGGGTACATTACCTTTTCTGGGAATTTGGATTTCGGTATAATAATAAGAACCGCATACATAAAGGATAATGTTGCAGAAGTCAGGGTAGGTGCAACGTTACTTTATGATTCAAAACCGGAACGAGAGTACATAGAAACAATAGAAAAGGGAAGTGCATTTTTCAAGATTTTAGAAGATATGATACAGGGGGGAGCTTAAAATGTTCAAGGTATTTTTAGTTGACAATTATGATTCATTTTCGTTCAACCTGGTGGATTACTTCAGAAGACTCGATGCCAAAGTAACGGTCTACCGAAATAAACTTAATGTAAGTGTAATCGATAGGATGGAACCTGACTTAATTGTTCTTTCACCTGGCCCATCAATTCCCAAAAACTCAGGTAACCTGCTAAAAGTTATAGACAGGTACCACAACAAATATCCCATATTTGGAATTTGTCTTGGGCACCAGGCAATAGTAGAATACTTTGGAGGAAGCCTTGATCTTTTGGACTATCCGTACCACGGTAAGCAGTCTCTAATCCACCATGATGGAAAAACAATATATGAAGGCATTTTGAATCCTTTTCCTGCCGGAAGGTATCATTCGCTGACAGGAAAAGATATCCCAGGGTGCCTCGAGGTTACGGCAACCCTGGATGACATTGTGATGGGGGTGAGGCATAAGAAACTGCCGATCGAAGGTGTTCAATTCCACCCAGAATCGATTCTGACCTTTCGGCATGGGCTAAAAATAATTCAAAACGTGATTTATTGGGCTAAGAATTCCCAATAACCATTCAAAAGGTTTATTGGGTTGAGAGTAGTATAATCCTTGCACTAGGGGGTTGAAGAAATGCCGAAAAGAACAAGAATAGTAAATGATCCTGCAGATCTCGTTCCCCTGTTACAGGTGTTTGGGACAGAAAAGCATAAAAAGGTACTCGATGAGCTTTCGGTGAAATGGAGCACTGAAAACGACCTCAATGAAGCTTTGGGCTACGATTCCAAGGAGAGCCTTGAGATTCTAAAAAGGGCAGGTTTGTTGGAAAATAACTGGAAAATGCCAAATCCTGGCGAGACACCGGACAAGGAGTATCACTCATCCTATTCAAGGGTCATAACTAACTTCCAATGTTCTTTTCAGGATCTTGGGGATATGATCATGATAGCATTTATGAATGAAAATGAAATTAAAAAGATAGCGGATGTGATCGTGGATGAGATATCAAATGGAAAAAGGTCAATGAGTAATTTATGCAGAACACTTGATCTCAGTCCGACTTTTTTAAGGGGAATTGCACATAAATCCCAGTGTATAGTTGTCAAAGGTCAGCGAATTGAGCTTCTAAAGGAGCCAAAAAGGCCCCAGAGCTAATTTTTTATTTGATAAGGTGTTTAAATGTCTCGCATCGATAATATAAAAGATATATTTAATGCTAAGTCTGTAGCAGTTGTAGGTGCTTCGAGAAAGGCAGGTCATCCCAGCCAGATGGCGTTGATGGCTTTAAAAGCTTCAGGATGTACGGTTTATCCAATAAATCCTTCTGCAAAGAAGGTTTTTGGAATTAAGGCATATCCAGACGTGAATTCTGTCCCGGATTCTTTTGACCTTGCATTTATAGCGGTTCGGGTAGATAAAGTGGCTTCTGCACTTTTGGACTGTGCAAAAAAAGGTGCAAAGGGTGCCGTTATAAACACGGCAGGCTTCAAAGAAGTTGCCACAGAAGAGGGAAAAAAGCATGAGGAAGTGTTAAAGGAGATTGCAAAATCTACTGGTATGGGGATAATAGGCCCCAACTGTGTTGGTTTCCACCATCCGAATATAAGCACAATGCCACTTCCAAAGTCAAATGGAGCATCAAAGAAAGTTGGAACGGTGAGCCAGAGTGGATGGTTCTGTGGGTTTTATGCATCTCAGTGTATAACACGCGGCGTTGACTTCAGTATGCTTGTTAGCAGTGGAAACGAAGCCGATTTAAACAAACTCGATTTTTTTGAATACCTTAGTCAAGATGATGATACGGATATAATAACAATGTATCTGGAGGGCGTCGATGATGGTAAAAGGTTTATGGAACTGATGAAGCGTATAACTCCAAAAAAACCTGTTATAACATGGAAGGTAGGATTGACAGGTGCAGGCTCTATTGCAGCTTCATCACATACAGGTAGCCTGGCAGGTAGCGAATCTATCTACAATGCTGTATTTTCACAGACCGGGATGATTCGAGCAGACTCTGGAAAGGACCTGATTGATCTTACAACCGCCTTTTCACATTGCAAATTACCAGAAGGAAATAGAGTTGGCATAATCACAAGCCCTGGTGGGTTTGGTGTTGCCACAGCAGATGCCTGCGAAAGACATGGCCTTAAAATGCCCAGATTATCTGAGAATAGTTCCAAAGAGCTTAAAAAAGTGCTACCATCCTTTTGCTTCACGGAAAACCCTGTTGATCTTACGATGATGGCCATTCAAAATCCCAATTACTTCATAGATAGTATGAAGATACTTGATTCGGACCCTGGTATAGATTCGATGATAGTTATAACCGGAGCCACATTTTATGATGGGTTCATGGCAAAGTCAGTTAAAGATATTGAAAAGCCATTTATAATAGTTTCAAGCCCGTATGGAACTGCAGAAGGATCGGATGTGTTAATAAAGGCCGGAATAACTTCATATGTATATCCGGAAGAGGCAGTTAAATCCTTAGCCGCACTGACAAGGTATGGGGAGATTGTTAGAAGAAGGTGAGTCTTTAATTATTGCACAGATGAGTTACATCCTTCTCTAATCCTCTCTTAAATTATCATAAGTATTCAATAAGCCCTATATCCAGAGCTACCTGTTTTGCCTCCTCCTGTTTTAGTTCCCTTCCAAAAAAGTTATTATCGGTGGAATATATCAACTGAGCCAATTGATCCTCATCTATCTGGCAGCCGGCTACCCTATTTTCAAACTCCCTCATTTTATTTTGCACTTCAGAGTTTAAATCTGTTACAGTGAAAATTATCAATTTATCTATCAGTTTTCTTTCCAAAAGCTCAAATGATCCTTCCAATTCATTTAATTTGACTGAATTCCTATTATTTCTATCATATCTATCATACGCCTTGATTTCTATATCTATTATCTCTTCTGGACCCTTATCTTTCTGCCTTGTAAGATAGATATCCACTTCTCTTGACTTTTTCTTTCCTCCTTTTGTTTCCAACCTGCGTTTTTTGTCAGCAACACCGGTGATGGTAAATGAATCAAAGGAATAATTTTTTTGAGTTTTACACAGGGTTCTGACCGCATCTTCAAGTAACTTTGACCGTTCGGCATTTCTTTTTTTGCTATCATAGAGAGAAAGGACGCGCTTACGATCCAATTGAGAAGGTTTTATAGGGATCGTAATTGCTTTTGGAGGTGGTAAATGTACTAAACCGGAATCGGACTCCATATTTTTTGATATCTCGGCCAAAGCATCAATTGCCCTCAGTCTTTTATCTGCCATCTCTTCTATCGTCCAGAAACAGGATTTTAATATATCTCCGATCTGGCCTCCCCTGCTCTTTTCCCAAATGCTTACAATCGATTCCTCGTCAAATGGTGTTAATGATCTACACGGGCCCCTTGCCTCATTCAGATAGTCCACTATCATCTCTTTTGTATCTTCTTTAGAGATTCTTTCCAGCCCTATCCTTGAACTCAACCGCCTCTCATAAAATGGGGATAACAGTTCTGGCTTTGGGGTATATGATAAAACGAATAAAAGATTTGGAGGGGGCGCTTTTTCTCCACTCTCCTCAATAAATATGGTCAACTCCCCAAGAAGCATTTTCAATTCATTTTCTGGGATCTGATCAATTTCATCAAGCAGTATTGCAAAGATTCTGTAGTCAACATACTTTGCGGTGTTTATAACGGTCTTTATAAATTTTCTTGCCTCGTTATTACTCCTTGAAAACTGCTCTTTGATGCCATTCCATGCCTCATCACTTTCATCTTCAAAGAACATCTCTGTTATCTTTTCAAAAAAGAATGTATCGATGTAGTCCGATCTATCCGAATTTTTTGTTTCAAACTGTTCGGTTATCTCATCAATGACTGCTTTTTTTAGTTTATAAAAATCGATTTCTTCTTCCATGTCGTATATACTTCCAAAATCATTTTTCAGGTATGGGAGTACCGTTTTTTGATACCTCTCGGTCCTCTTTTTTGAAAAGTATGAAATTTTATCCTTCAAACGAATTTTAGTAAGTTTATTCCATTGCTTTTTTTCAATTATTTTTATTGCAACTTTGCTGAATGCCCTCTGGGCCAGTGAAGTGAGAAAATCCTCTTTTCTGGAAAGGTTAAGGTAATCGATTATTGATGAACAGAGGTAACATAGATCGCATTTCTCTCGTGGATCATACGGCCTATGAATGTAAGAAACGATGTTTTCATCAGGATTCGTTTCGGGGTCTCTACTCAGTTTATACTCAATATGTTTTAATAGATGGCTTTTTCCAAGACCATAGTCCCCTATAATTCCCATAGTGATGGAATTTCCATTTTTTACGCGCTCTACCTGCTCTAAGATCGCTCTAACTTTTTCTTTTCGATCTTTCCCACTTACAAATTTAACCTTACTTGGGGTGGGCATTAGGGGAAATGGATTAAAATCAAGGCCGATAGCTTTGTATCTATCATCGCTTCTGGTGTCTGTGCCGCTATTTGATAATTGCTGCATGACATTCACTTCTGCCATAAATTATTCCCGTTCCATGTTCCCCACTACTCGCACTCAGTTGAACGGTATACGGATCCTTATTCGCAATTGAGAGTAACATCACATCAAAATTATCCTTATCCAGATCCGATCTTTTGCAGACAAAATCTCTTAGCAGTTTAATTGATACATAAGGGGATATAGGGCTTTCTTGCTTAAGCGTGGTATACTCGTCCCTGATTATTCCCAAAAAAGTATCTTCATCAATTGTTTTTTCTTTTTCAGGCTTCATAATCGCTAAAAAAGCTTCATTTTGCTTTTTAAGCTGCATGTTGATATAGGATTTTAATTCATCCTGGTAACCCTGCAAAACTTCCTTAAAATTGCTTTTCAAATCGTCTAATCTTTGGGTAATCAAGGTAAAGTCGATGGATTGAGAAGCTTCCACCTCTTTTGATCCGCTCAATTGTAATTTTTTCCTTCCCGGATCAGTTATAACGTAGGTTGCCTTCGTATTTTTTTCTAATGAGATAAGGCCGGAACGATTCAGGTTATAGGATATCTCTTTTTCCTTTTTCTTTCTGATTGTACATCTTCTCTCATTTTCGATCTTTTTCAAAAGATCGATTTCTTCCCCTGACAATCTTATTTGCGTCATGTATGGCTAAACCCCATCATTTGATTGAGATGAATATTAGTATATCCATGAAGCCGTTAGTTGGTTTTATTCCCCGTAATATTCCCATCAAACGTTTCAGTATAAATAGTCACCGGTAATAAACTTTTTAGGAAAAAGTTTAATCAAAAAACGTTTTTGGAAAAGTTTAATCAAAATCTGGGGTAATTAAAATATCTTACATCAGCTTATATAGATACCTTTGAAACGAAACAACCTCTGGAGAATCACACAACAGAAAGCGACCGCATACAGTAGTTCAGGCTTTCTTTGATCTTGTCTTTTCCTGCAAGGTAATCCATGTGACCTGGCAGCATGTATTCAACATCTAACTTGGATATCTTTTCAATGGATTGCCTCAATTTATTTAGATTTCCGCCCGGAAGGTCCCATCTTCCAATGCTGTACGCAAATGCGGTATCACCAGAGATAAGAACTTTATGCTCCCTATCATATAAACAGACACTGCCTTCCGAGTGTCCAGGGGTATGAATTATCTCTAAGACCACACCTCCAAGGTCAAGTTCATCGCCTGTATCACCAAGGTAATTATCAACTTTTGGGTTTAACATCCTGGGAAGGGGGATTTGTATGGGAAGCATGCTTAATTTATCCAATGTTTTAGCATCGGCTTTGTGCATCATAACAGTAGCCCCCGAAGACCTTACGATTCTTGTATTTCCACCTATGTGGTCGGGATGTCCATGTGTATTTATTATAAATTTGATCTTTTTAAGCTCAAAACCATCAGATCGGATTTCTCTAAGGAGCCCTCCCATGTTAAACCCGATTCCAGTGTCTACAATCGTGAGATTTTTGGCATCTATCAGATAGACATTACTGCTTACTGGCCCCCCTTCATATAAATAGTATCTACCAACGAGTTTCATTATGTGAAATCTGAAAAATTTAACTCAGAATAACCCTACTTCTGAGTGTACAACCAGTCCATTGTTTGTGATGGAGTAGGGCCTTATCTCTCTTGAGTGTTCGATTCTTCTCATTTTAACAATCTCAATCGCCAGCTGTGCTTCTCTTAAGTCTTCCACCCGCTCTGCCCTTATATATCGTAAAACAATAACACCATCAGCCAGGTATTCGACCAATCCGAATTTGGAAGAGTAATTGCTAAGTTTGTCGGTTTCGGTAATAAGTACCACGGTTGATCCGCTACTTTTTATCATCTGACAAAGACTAAAAAGATTGACCCTGCGCTCCGATTCATCGGAAAACAGCATCTCAAGCAGCGTTACGGGATCTATCACAACCCTCTGGGGTTTAAATGATTCGATAAGACGAGGTAATTCGCTTTGTATCTGGGTAATTGATGCCTTGATATCGGCAGCATCAAGTTTTATAAGCGCAAGTTTTCCATTATCAATGTACTGCTTGATCTCCCATCCACTATTTTTAGCTGTTTCTATCAGCTCACTTTCATCCTCATCCAGGCTAATATAAACCGCACTTTCACCATTTTTTAAACCTTCAAAAATGAATTGGAGGCCAAATATAATTTTTCCAGTACCAAAAGACCCTATGACAACAATTGTCTGATTGGGTGGAAGGCCCCCTCTGAGCATGTCATCCAGCCCCTGGATTCCTGTTGGGATTCTTTCCATTTTATCGCCTCCCCATTATCATTTTAACGTTAGAAACCTCAAATCCGGTGTTTTTTGTAATTTTTGTCTCAAACTTCGCTATGTTGCCAAATTCAAGCCTCGGAAGCAGACCCCTAAACTTCTTAACATACATTGTTCGCTGTCTTTGGGCTGTTCCAATCTCACCCCATTCAAATACGAGTACGCCATCGGCGCAATCGGCAATCTCCACCTGTTTACTAACCTCAAAAATATCAGTGGTTAAGAGAGCATATGTAAGACCATTCCAATTTTTAGATGCCTTCTGGAACCCTTTTAGGAATAGAATCAGATCCTGCCATTTCATAAGATCCGTATACATTCTAACCAGATCTGTGAGGGAATCTATTATAACGAGACTGTTTTCAGCATTTTCGTTTAAAAAGGTGACGAGTGATTCTACGATACCCTTTTCTTTTCCGAGCCCCTTCAACGAATTAAAGCTATAGGTTCCGTCGGTAAATAAAAAAGGTGAACGTCTGAAATACTCCTCGGAAAAATCCATAAAAACCATATTCTCTTTAAATGCCTCATAGTATTCGGGTGTAAATGATTCGAAAACCTCTCTTAACACATCTTCTTCTGATCTTGTAATGGATACATAACAAATCGATTCGGGTATTGTTATATCCCCATTGCTCGGTGCTGATATAACACCTTCTTTAATCAGTGATAACATTATTGCTGATGAGTAAGCAAACTCTGTGCTCCCAGCGCCAACTTCCCCTAATAATAGTGTAAACGATCCTGATGGAAATCCACCCTCAATGATCAGGTCTAAAGATGATATTCCCGTAGGAATGCTTTTTAACTCCATTTAATCTCCCCTCTTTTATAATCCATCCTAAGCTATTTATATTTATGCTCGTATCACCTGTGTAATCCTTTCAAACAAACCAGGCTGATAAGATCTCAACCCATCGACCTCTCCTGCCAGTCTTAAAGATAGCATTTTGAAGGCTTTACTGGAACTGGACCTGGGCATATAAGTTACAACAGGCTTTCGCACGTCTAAGGCCTTATAAATGCCTCTATCATTAGGAATCTCTATTAAAACCTCGACACCTAAAGTAGTCCTTATATCCTCTTTTTTAATCCCTGTTCTTCTCTGCTTATTCAGGATGACACCGCCAACTTTAGAACCGGTCATTCCTGCAGCGACTTTCATCTTAAGCGCAGCAGATATTGACTGTAAATCGGGCGTCACCACCAATAAGGTCTCCTCAGCTATCTTGATTGGAAGTAAACTGTATTTTGTCAGCCCGGCAGGACCGTCAATCAGTATAAAATCATAAGCATCACTAAGTTTTGTTATTGCTTTTCCAAGTATTTCCAGGTCCGATTTTAAAAATCCCTGTAATGAAGAACCACAAGGGATTACGTACACCCCACCAACCCCCCGATAGATTGCCTCCTCTACCTCAGCCTCTCTTCTCAACACTTCATGAAGTGTGACTGATGTTTTTTGCAACCCCAATATTAGCTGTAAACCACCCATTGCGATATCCGCATCTATAATCAGTCTTTTTACCTAATTGTGAAAGTGCAACGCCCAAATTTGCAGTGACAGTCGACTTCCCTACCCCACCTTTACCAGAAGTGATACCATATATTCGTGACATTACTTATCCCCAACTTTATTGCATCTCCAATATGCGCAATACGCCTATTTAACATCATACTATTAAATAGTTTGGGGTTATTCAGTATATAAACAATTAAATATATAAAGGTACGTCACATTTATATACATTTACTTGTAAGTAATACTATATTTGCTGTCAAATTGCTGACAAATAATATACTTGAAGGGAGTATGTTAGGGGGGGATGTAACATTGGACAAATTATATTGGTCATGTTTAAGAGCTGGAGGGTACAGTCTTGGCTGGTGAGAGTAATTCTTTAGATTTGGAGATTCTAGAAGTCGACGAGATGTTAGACGAACTTAGGCAGATATTAGGAGATGAGGATCTTCTGCTATCGCCTGGGAGCGAGGACATTAAAAAGCTTGAGGAAAAGAAGGTTAAACTACAGCAAGAGCGGGCAAAATTAGTGGCCGAGATAAAAGATCTGGTCAAGGTGGGCAAGTCAGATGAGGCAAGTGGTTTAACCGAATTGGCATCAAAAATCTCCGAAGAATTAAATAGGCTCGATGAGATCAAGGAAAGGGCAGCGCAGGGGGCGCCTAATCAAAGTGAGATCTCAATTGACATAAAACGGACTGAGATGGAAGAGGAGCGGGTTGATCTACTCAAGAAGATTAAAGCTTCGGTTGGGGATGGAAAACAGGAGGA
>DAOWMC010000088.1 GCA_030643285.1 Methanobacteriota archaeon
GGCTTGATAAGACTGAACATGGTAACTGGCCCTATTCGGTCTATGATGAAAAAGATGGTTTTTATCGTTTTGCCTCAGAACCTGTTGTTGCGGATCTTGATAACGACAGCTATCCAGAGGTGATCTTCACATCATGGGTTGAAAAAGAAACATCCCACACGGGAAAACTTCATATCCTTGATTACCTTGGGAACCCGATAAATGAGGTTGACCTGCCCCCTGCAAGATCAGGTGGCTGGAATGGCGCACTTTCAGCCCCCACACTGGCAAATATCGATTCGGATTCTGATGTGGAAATTATACTGAATACCGCCCATTCGGGTATTATAGCCTATGACCTGCCAGATACAGCAGGTGCAACCATCTTATGGGGAACGGGCAGGGGAAACTACCTTCGAAATGGCTCGCCTATCAAAGTTGATTCACCGGATCTATCAACATCGGACGATGATTTATCATTCACAGATGACAGTTATAATAGCGTCGATGATAGCGATGGTAGCGGTAATGACGATAGCGGCAATGGAGTTGGGAACCCGATTCTTAAGATATTGAGGATGATCCTTCGATGGATAAAAGCGTACAAAGGCTCCGCTACTTAGAATAAGCAAAGAAAAACGTGAAAAACTTGACCTTTTACGGTCAAGAATTGAAGGGATAAAAGTTAAAGATATTACAGGTAAGGAAATCGATATAAAATTTTGATTTATCTGTTATCGTGAATCATGAACCCAAAAATCGCCGTCCACTGTCACCTCTTTTTTCCATATCGGAACATCCTTTTTAATAAGATCTATCGCATCTGAAAGTGCCGAAAAAACCTGGGCCCTATGAGATCCTGCAACCACGATGTAGACAATGTCACATCCTGTTTTTATGTAGCCTGAGTTGTGATGAATCTGTACCTCTATAATTCCATCTCTTTTTTCAAGCCCCTCTTTAATATCTGCGATTTTTTCTTCGGCCACATGATCGTACTTTTCAATGTCAAGTGCCTTTACCTCTTTTCCATCAAATGTACCTCTAACGATTCCGGTAAAGGTGCCAATTGCTCCAGCCTCATTTATTTTCGGGTTGGATTTTACTTTTAAGATTAGCGAATTCAACGTAAAAAAATCTTTCAGATCAAAAACCAAATTCAAAAGCTCATCTGTTTCTATATCCAGATCCGGATCCACCCTTCTTATAATATTTTTTGCAGCCACGTCTCCAATCGCTATTTTTGGGATATCACTATCCTTAAACCCTTCAATAACTGCAAAGTCAATCCCAAAGTCAGCTAATTCACAAAGTGCCAGCTCAAGGTCCCCCCTATCATTAATAATTTTTACAGTTTCATGAGATGTTATCGCAATCACAACATTTGTGCCTGCTTTGGAAAACAGATTGGTATCCTTACCCTCAGTGTCAAAACTCCCATGAATGTGTTTTATAACTCCCACCGAGCCATGTTCATTTAGGGAAGAAGCAAGGCGAACTCCGAGGGTGGTTTTCCCACTCTTTTTAGTTCCTACGATGGAGATGATTTTCATATAGGCTGAAATTGGTTTTTTTTTAATTTAAAAGTTGTGATAGATTTTTTCAAATGAAGAACTAATTAAAAAACTTCTTATATATGAAAATAAAGTCTCAATTAGAGAGTTAGCCATGTGTGGAGGAGTTTAATGAATATAGGCGTTTATGTATGTCATTGTGGTATAAATATCGCATCAGTTGTCGATGTTGAAGCGCTTGTGGAATACGCAAAAACATTATCTGATGTTGTTGTTAGTAGAGATTATCAATATATGTGCTCTGATCCGGGTCAGGGTCTTATAAAGAAGGATATAGAGGAATTTAACCTGGACAGGGTTATTGTCTGCGCCTGTTCGCCAAGAATGCATGAATTGACATTTAGGAAGGCGATTGGAGAATGTGGACTCAATCCATACATGTTAGAGGTTGCAAACATCCGGGAGAATTGTTCATGGGTTCACTCTGATAGGAAAGAGGCTACTGAAAAATCTAAAAGTCTGGTGAGGTCGGCTCTCGCAAAAGCAAGATTACTTGAGCCTATTGGTGTATTACAGGAAGATGTAACTCCTAAAGCTTTGGTGATAGGTGCCGGTATAGCTGGAATACAGACCGCATTGGACATTGCTGATAACGGGTTCAAGGTATATTTGGTGGAAAAGACGCCATCTGTGGGTGGAAGGATGTCGCAACTTGATAAGACATTCCCGACTCTTGACTGTTCAGCATGTATCTTAACTCCAAAGATGGTTGATGTCTCAAGACACCCGAATATTGAGCTTATAACGTATTCAGATGTAACTGACATCTCTGGGTATGTTGGAAACTTTGATGTCAAGATACTTAAAAAACCGAGATATGTAAATGCGGAAAAGTGTACAGGTTGCGGACTATGTGCAGAGGCTTGTCGACTTAAAGGCAAGATCCCCAATTACCATGATGCTTTTATTGGAAAAAGGTCCGCCATATACATCCCGTTCCCACAGGCTGTACCGTCAACACATACAATTGATTCCGAACGTTGCTTGATGCTAACGAAAGGAAAGTGTGGAAAGAGCCCTCTATGTGTTGAGGCATGTGATGCAGAGGCAATCGATTTTGACCAGGAGGAGGAGGAAGTCGAGATCAATGTTGGTGCTATCGTTGTCGCTACCGGTTTTGACACTTTTGATCCCTCACTTAAGCCAGAATACGGATATGATTTATACGATAATGTTATAACCGGATTGGAATTCGAGAGATTGGTAGCTGCTTCGGGCCCGACCGGTGGAAAGATACTTATAAATGGAAAGGAGCCAAAGGAGATTTCGCTGATACAGTGTGTCGGATCAAGAGATCAAACTGTGGGAAATGAGTACTGTTCTCGTGTATGTTGCATGTACACTGCAAAGCATGCACACCTGCTGCGAGATAAGATTCCCGATGCAAAGATTACCGTATTTTATATGGATGTTCGTGCGTTTGGTAAAGGCTTTGAGGAGTTCTATGATAGGGTCAGAAAAGAAAAGATTCTGTACCGTAGAGGAAACCCTTCAGAGGTCTATAAGCGTGGAGATAAACTTATAGTAAAAGCTGAGGACACGTTTTTAGGAGAACCGGTTGAAGTTGAAGCTGATATGGTTGTGCTTGCTGTTGGTATGGTTCCAAGATCAGATAGCGATGCTATTCAGAACATGCTGAAGTTATCAAGATCTTCTGATAAGTTCTTCATGGAAGCACATCCCAAGCTAAGACCAATTGATACCCCGATCGATGGTGTATTTTTGGCTGGGACCTGTCAGGGTCCAAAGGATATACCGGACACAGTTGCTCAGGCGTCCGGTGCTGCTGCAAGGGCCTGTACGATATTATCTAAGGATAAGATGGACTTTGACCTGATAACTGCAAATATAAATGATGATATCTGTATACATTGTGGAAAGTGTTTTGAGAACTGTATATATCAGGCAATAGTTGAGGAAGAGGGTGGTGTTTATTCGGTTATTGATGCCAATTGTAAAGCGTGTGGAAAATGTGCTTCGAGTTGTCCTGCAAATGCCATCGAGCTCAGATATACAACAGATATTCAGATAGAAGCACAGGTTGACGATATATTGGAAGGAGAGGAAGATTCATTTGTTGCCTTTTGCTGTAACTGGTGTTCTTACGCTGCTGCAGATCTTGCCGGAACTACAAGAATGAAATATTCTCCGAGAATAAAGATCATAAGAGTTCCGTGTTCGGGTAGGGTGTCGCCAAATCACATAATGCATGCTTTCGAGAAAGGGGCAAAGGGTGTGATGATTGCCGGATGTATGCTTGGTGACTGCCATTACATAGACGGTAATTATCGGGCTGAAGAAAATGTTGATATTGCCAAAAAGGCACTTTCCTTGATGGGGATAAAGGTTGAAAAACTTGAAATGTTCTTTATATCAGCATCCGATGCTGAGCTGTTTACTGAAGCTGTAGCAGAGATGGATGCGAGGTGTTAATCATGGTAGAAGTATGTGAAATCGGAGATGTAAAAAATTGTACAATATGTAAATTATGTGCAGTAAAGTGCCCCACTGAACTTGATTTGGAGAAGGTTGTTGTTGCAAGTAGATATCTTGATGAACCAAGGGGTTCTCACAGAAATGTCTTTTTAACAATGGGCATAGCGATGAATAGGACAGATGCCCCAAAGTGGCTTAAAGACGATCTGGATGTCGGTAAAGATGAAGATATTGCTTATTTCCCCGGGTGCTTGCCTATCTTTGATGTTCTTTTAGAGAGGGACTCAAACTACTCCGGTGCATCATATGCAGGCGTTAAAGTGATGAACAAGCTTGGCAAATCACCCCAGATAATTTACGGGTGCTGTGGACACGACCTTTATTACTCGGGGCGTTTGGACGAGTTTGAAGATACGAAGCAGAAGATGCTTGAAAAGATTGGTGATAAGAAAGTCATTGTTGGTTGTGCCGAGTGCTACAACATGCTAAAGAACGTTTACGGCGTAAATGTACAGCACTTTTCAGACTATGTAGCAGAAAACATTGATAAACTGGAGTTTAAAGATCTTGGGATGAAAGTCACCTATCACGATCCATGCAGGCTTGGTAGATATAATGAGATTTACGACAATCCAAGAAAACTCCTTGAAAAACTTTCAAACTTAAAAGAGATGGAACATAATAAGGAAGATGCAATCTGCTGTGGAATATCTTCATGGCTCAACTGTAACGCAGAAACCAAAAAGCAAAGAGAGGAGCGATTGCAAGAGGCACTTGACACAGGTGCGGAGTGTATGGTCGTAAGCTGTCCAAAGTGTAGAATTCATTTTGATTGCGTGTATCACAGCGAGAGCTACGAAAAGGATAAACCTGTAGAGCAGATAAAGATTCTTGATTTACAGGAGCTTGTTGCCCAATCTTTAGGCCTGTATGATCCGGATTCAGAAGAAAAGTCATATATAATTCCAGAAAGTGGTGGCGAGGCAATAAAACGGCTTACGTATGAGAAAGATCCTTCCAAATATATAACCGATGAGGTTGTTGAAAACGCATTCAAGTGTACAACCTGTTTCGCATGTGTTGTTACCTGTCCAAGTAGTTTTGAAACACCTCATATGATGGAACAGTTCAGAAAGCACCTTGTAGAGATGGACTTGAACCCACCGGCTCACAAAAGGATTCGTGATAACATACTCAAGTTTGGAAATCCATTTGCCGAAGAGGAAAATTATGGTGACGAAAGGGAAGATTATGATGTGGTTTATTTCCCTGGATGTACAGCAGCATATCGTTTCAAGGATACAATGAACGCTACAAAGCGCATTTTAGATGAGCTTGATGTCAAATACACCGTTCCAAAAGATCTTGTATGCTGTGGAAGTGTGCTACTTCGAAGCGGTTACAAGGATGA
The DNA here is from genome assembly GCA_030643285.1 of Methanobacteriota archaeon. Classification (GTDB taxonomy): domain Archaea; phylum Halobacteriota; class Syntropharchaeia; order DAOWMC01; family DAOWMC01; genus DAOWMC01. The sequence goes on from DAOWMC010000088.1 coordinate 5,401, forward strand.
TGCCAAACAGGTGTTGGAGAAAAACACTGAGATACTGAAGGGTAAAAAAGTTGTCGTCTCATGCGCGGGATGCTATGCAACATTTGCAAGGGACTATGAAGGGATTGATGTTGTTCACCTGGTCGATTTCCTTTCGGATAAGATTGACAAACTCAAACTTGGCGATGTACCAAAAAAGGTAGCATACCACGATCCATGCCACTTCGGGCGTGAGTTCCAGAAGTTTGATGTCCC
>DAOWMC010000141.1 GCA_030643285.1 Methanobacteriota archaeon
CTGCTGAGAATATAGAGATAACCGATGAGGCTGTAGATATTATTTCATACATAGCATCAGGGGATATGAGAAAAGCGGTAAATGCCCTCCAATCAGCAGCGATATTGGGAAAAAAGGTGGATTCGGTTGTGATCTATCAGGTAACAGCAACAGTGCGTCCTGAAGAGGTGACCGAGCTTATAAAACTGGCATTGGATGGCGATCTTGTAAAATCTCTGAATAAATTAAACTCATTTTTTGTTGATCTGGGGCTATCGGGGGTGGATATAACAAATCAGATCTACAAAGCGGTCTTAAAGATAGATATCCCCGACAGGATTAAAGTTAAATTGATTGATAAGATCGGAGAGGTGGAGTTTCGAATAACAGAGGGTGCTAATGAGAGATTGCAGTTGGATGCATTGATTGCTCAGTTTGTTTTAAGCGTGGATGACTAATATTTTGAATTCCTATTCCCTCCTTTAGGCCTTATAACAAACTCACAGTGATGATCGCCGGCAGCAATACAGCTCACCTCTTTTACGGTAACATCTATCCCGGATAAAAGTCTGGTTGCGCCTGCGATAAAGCCTGAAAAATAGTAACAGACCGGTGCACCAACGTAGCCATATTCCTTTGCAAAAAATGTACCGCCTTTTGCCCTCAATATGTTGTAGTCTTTTCTTTTTAAGAACTTGACCTGTCCGAACCCAAACTCACTTATTAACACATCGCTATAGCAAACTATCTCTTTGAGGCTTTTTTCCTCCAGGCTAAACTGTTCAACAAGCCATTTTCCTACTCGCTCCCCCGAACAGACACCTGCTTCATAAAGTGGTGTACTAAAGCGTATATCATGGGGTATCAGATTTTCTAAAACTTTGCATATATCCACAACACAACCACGTAGTACCTCTACACTGGAAATATAATTTTCCTCTAAGAAATCTCTAACTTCCTTTTTTACATTATCATAAATATTGGATGTTCCATCCACATCATCTTCAATGGGTTCCTCTTCATCTAAAAGTATAAGTCTCTCCATTCTTCAACCCCTACCTTAAACAACATTTATATGAACATTGCTATAAAAAAGATGGCCATACATTATAGATTTATGAACATATAGTTTATCCATCTAATCGATAATATTATTAAGGAATAAAATAAAAGAGGTGCAGAAGTCTATTTTGCAAGAGGATCGTAAAAATGATTGAAATGTATAAATTCAAGGATGTAGATCTACGTGGTGCCACCATAATTGATGGTTTTCCAACTGTTGGACTTGTAAGTACAATAATTGCAAATTATCTAATCGAAACACTGAACCTTGATCAGATATGCGCTATTGACTCCCCTGATTTTCCGCCCGTCTCGATGATATATGCTTCCAAACCAAAATTTCCTGCAAGAATTTATGCAGATGAAGATAACAAAATAGCCGTGTTTTTGTCAGAGTTCACGCCTACACCTTCGATTGCAAGACCCATCGCAGATAAAATACTCTCTTGGGCAATCGAAAACAAATGTAAAAGAATAGTTACACCAGAAGGTCTGGCATTACCAAAATCAGAAGAAGGGTCTGAAAAAGAATTCGTTGTATATGGCGTTGGAAGCAATACCTCTGCAAGAAAATATTTAGAAAAATTGGGTGTTAAACAACTCGGGACCGGTATAATAACAGGTGTTTCGGGTGTACTGCTTAATGAGGGGCGAAGAAATGATTTTGAAGTGATTAGTTTGCTTTCAGAAGTCCACCCTGATTTTCCAGATGCAAGAGCAGCAGCAAAGATAATGGAGATTCTCGATAAGTTAATTAAAAAAGTAAAAATAGATCCCAAACCACTTTACCTAGAAGCAGAAAAAATAGAAGGGTACATAAAAAAATTGAGAAAACAGGCAGATCAGTCGGGATCAGGAATGCCTACACGTATGTATGGTTAATTTTTGTTTTTAGGAATATGTACCGTCTGCCTGCCTTTTAAGCGCCTCTGACGCCCTGTCTAAAAGTATATCTGCAATTCTTTCATCTACGCCCAGCGGTTCTGCATACACTATCTCAACTTTTTTACCATTTGTCGCTTTTTCAATAACTTTAGGGATATCCTGTTGCGTATGAACGCCTTTTGCCAGAAAAACAGGTAAAACAATTATTCTTTCAATTCCATCAATGATAAGCTTATTAAGAATCTCCAGCAAAGATGGGTCGTTTTTCTGGAGAAAAGAAACCTCTACCAATGGATAGATATCCCTCTTCTTTAACATATCACAAAATACAGTTATGTTCTGCTTGTTATCGGGCAAATTACTACCATGACCAACCAGTACAAGAGCTGTACCGGAGATATTTTCGTCTGTCATCTTTTCACCACATTACATTATTAATCCTACCGTCTAAATCTGAAGCGTGATATAGTTTATGATTAAGCCAAAATCGTACCGTTTGATGTTTTACAAATTTACGGGGAAAGAGTTATATATCACAGTAACCCTTCTGAAAACTATAGGGGATGAATATGGACGAAGAAAAGATAGATGAAAAGAGGATAGATGAAGGGGAAATAGGCAAGGGAAAAATAGATAAAAAAAAGCTGCGTTTGTTGTTCATGGGGGTACTTATTATAGCAGTACTTATAGCCGCAGTAACTTTGGTATTACCTCGGATAACATCATCCGAATCTTCGCCGGAACCTGAAGCAGCTCCAACACCCGGTGGTACTGGTACTACACAACCTTCAACACATACCCCGGACCCCAACCGTCCCAAGGGTCAAATAGAATCGGTCATCCTTGGCAAGGATAAATACAACGCTGGAGACACTGTTAACGCGGAAATGAAGGTTAAAAATACGGGGGAAGTAGATATGACTTCTGAAAAGATTATAATTACGGTGAAATGTGTCAAATTAGAAAGTTTCGGTGGAAATATGGTACTTAAAGGTCTTTCGGATGAGGAAAAAACAGAGATATACACATTGAGCTTTTCGGGGGTTATTTCACCGGGGGAATCTAAAACATTATCTGCCAAGTTTGATACGCCAGAAGAGATGAGTGGTGTCAATTTGGCGGGTGAATATGACCTTACGTTAACCTTGAAAGTGGATGGTTACAGTCTGGATCAGGAAAAAATGAATTTGGTTCTGTATTAGCCTGTGACCTACAGAAAAGATTAAGCGTTATTGTGAGGATTTCTTGGCTAATGGACACCGAAACGAAAATTGAGCTTGTGAAAAAACCACCCACAATAGAGGTTGTAACCTACGATGATCTTAAAAATCTGTTTGAGACAAAAAATCATCCAAAACACTATATAGGCTACGAAGTATCGGGAATGGTTCATCTGGGAAGTGGCTACATTGCCGCCTGCAAGATAAAAGACCTTCTCAAGGCGGGCGTCAAACCAACTATATTCTTTGCCGATTATCATGCGTGGATAAATGGGAAGCTTGGTGGGGACCTCGATGTGATAAAAAACGTTGCAAAGACGTACTATAAAAAAGCGTTTGAATCGCTTGGTCTAAAAGGTGTCGAGTATGTTTTTGCCTCTGACCTGTACGGGGATCTTGATTACTGGACAGAGGCCATAAACATCTCAAATAATGTTACCATAAAAAGGGCGATGAGAACATTAACTGTAATGGGTAGAACGGAATCGGAAATAAATAAGGTTGCCCAGCTTTTGTACACCCCAATGCAGGTTGCAGACATATTTTTTATGGAAGTTGACATTGCACACGCAGGGATGGATCAGCGCAAGGCTCACATGGTCGCAAGGGAGATCGCACCAAAGATTAAAAGAGAAAAGCCTGTTGCATTGCATCATGGCCTGCTGATGGGACTAACCTCACCTAAAAGGGCTGGCTATGAAGAAAATGAACTTTTAGACATTGAAATATCCTCCAAAATGAGTAAATCCGCACCTGCCACGTGTATATTCATTCATGATTCTCCAGAGGTTATCTCAGAGAAAATGAAGAAAGCCCATTGCACCCCAAAAGAAATTAAAAATAATCCTGTTTTGGAGCACTGCAGGCATATTGTTTTTAGAGAAAAAGACGTATTAGATATAAAAAGACCAAAGAAATATGGAGGAGATTTAGAGATACAAAGCTATGGGGAACTTGAAGAAG
>DAOWMC010000163.1 GCA_030643285.1 Methanobacteriota archaeon
AGAATTAGATCCCAAATCCACTAAAGAGCGGTTAAGAGCTGGAAAGGATAAAACCGCCATACATCTACAGAGAACATTTGGGTTATGGAGTGAAACCACGCTGGACAATGTGATGAGGCGGGTCCGTGCCCTTGATTCGGGGGATGAAACCGCACCATTACCGGGGCCCGATGATACAGGTTATGAAGAGATAAAAGAGGCATCTCTTAAGCTTTTGGACCTTGTTGGGATTGCACATAAGGCGGAACAATTTGCCCATACACTCAGCGGTGGTGAAAAGCAGAGATTGATACTTGCAAGGCAGCTTGCAGTTCGCCCAAAGATACTGCTTTTGGACGAACCATTGACAATGGCAGCACCGGAAAATAAAAAAAGCGTAATAGATGTGGTTAAAGGACTGCGAAAAGAGTTTGAAATGACACTGGTACTTGTTTCCCATATGCCTGAAATGCACAGGGAACTTTCAGATAGGCTCTTATGGCTGGAAGATGGAGAGGTCATGGAAACCGGTGAAGTTGAAGATATAATCGGCAAGTTTATCTCACAGAAGGAACAGCCAAGTGCCCCAAAACCACTTGAGATCAAACGGCCGTTATTCCGGTTAGATAATGTGAGCAGGGTATATTATCACTATAACCTATCAAAGCTTTTTGAGATAAAAGATATAAACCTTGATATTTATGAAGGTGAGATCTTAGGGATTATAGGTCCTTCTGGTGTTGGGAAAACAGTTCTAATAAGAATATTAGCGGGTTTAGAGAATCCAAACAAAGGCAAGGTTCTATTTTTTTCAAAGGAAGGTAAAGCAACGGATTTAACCAATTTGGGGTTGGCCAGTGCTTTGGTCAGGCAGAAAATAGGTATAATGCATCAGGAATTTGGGTTGACTCATCATGCAAGGATTGAAGATATAATAAAAAGCAGATCTCGTTTCAAATCCTTATCCGAAGAAGAACTGGTTGAATTGACAAAAGAACTTGATCTCAAAGAGTCCCTATTAGATTTTGTACTAAGATTAGCAGATGTTCCACAATCATCAAGAAAAGATATTTTAGAGGACCTTGATATATCAGAAGACGAGCTCGTAGAGATATACGCCGCCTTACCAAAAGAACGATTAGATATTAAAGAGGTGCAGCAGATACTGGATCTTTTGGGTCTTCCTCCTGAGATGATTAGTAGAAAATCCTATGAGTTATCCGGTGGTGAAAAAATAAGGGCTGCTTTAGCTGTGGAGCTTGCTACAAAGCCAATGCTTCTGATATTGGACGAGCCCTTCGGTGATTTGGATCCGGTCACGTCTATTAGGGTTTCAAACCTTCTGAAGAAGGTAAATTTGGAATATAATACGACTTTTGTTATTATTTCTCACGATCGGGAGCTATTGGCAAAAACAGCACATAGAATAGTCCTGATCGAAGATGGGGAGGTCAAAGGTTCTTTTGATAAGGCACGACTACATAATATATAAACGAAAAGCTTAAGAGAGTTGTAAAGACTAAATGAGCAAAGTATTTTAAGCTTGATTGTATAGAGTACAATGGAGAGCTAAAGAAAATGGTAGACAGTATAGAAGCTGCAGTGAAAAAGGTGCTGGAAGGCCCAGAGCGTAAATTTGAAGAGAGTGTTGACTTAATTTTGAATCTTAAAAACGTTGACATGGCCCAGCCGCAAAATAGGATTTCGGAGGATCTTTCTCTACCGAATGGTCATGGTAAGAAAATTAAGATATGTGTATTTGCAGATGGTGAAAATGCCCTAAGGGCCAAGGATAAAGCTGATCTGGTGATTTCCCCCGAAGAGCTAAAAAAGCTGAGTAAGGATAAAAAGAGGGTGCGGGTTATGGCAAAAGAGTTTGATTTCTTTGTCGCAGAAACTCCCATGATGCCAACAATCGGTAAGAATTTAGGTTCCATCCTGGCACCAAGGGGCAAGATGCCAGACCCGTTTCCACCAGATGGCGATATCAACATCATTCTGGACCGTTTACAAAACATAGTTCGGATCAGATCAAAGGACAAATCGACATTTCACGTAAGGGTTGGAAAAAAGGCGATGTCCGTAAACGAGTTAACTGAAAATATTCAAGCGATAATAGATCGTCTCGAATCAAAATTGGAGAAAGGTAAGCACAATATCGCTTCAATATATGTGAAAACTACAATGGGACAAGCAGTAAAGGTTGTTTAAAATGGATGTAGAAGTAGAAACTGAGACAGAAGTTGGGGCAAGACACACCACCCATATACCGGCTTGGAAAATTGATGAGGTTAAGGAAATAAAAGATCTCACAAATAGCCATAATGTAGTCGGGGTTGTTGGAATCAGAGGTATAACTGCAAAGCAATTACAGTCCATGCGTGCAAATTTACGTGGGGATGCCAAAATAAAGATGTGCCGGAATAACCTTATCAAAATTGCTTTTGATGGTACCGGAGCAGAAAAATTATCTGAATTTGTTGAAGATCAAACCGTTCTTATGTTTACCAATCTCGATCCGTTCAAGCTGTATAAGATGCTTGAGGGAACAAAGACACCTGCCCCGATTAAACCTGGAGATGTTGTACCAAAGGATATATTAATCGAAAAAGGACCAACGTCATTCAAACCGGGGCCAATTGTCGGTGAATTGCAACAGGCCGGTATTCCGGCAGGTATCGTGGGTGGTAAAGTCGTTATAAAGGATACAAAGACTGTTATAAAAGAGGGGGAGATCATCTCAAAAAAACTTGCTGAAATGCTTAGCCGGTTGGATATATATCCTATGGAAATCGGTTTGGACCTTCGGTCAGTATATGAGGATGGTATGATTTATCGGCGTGACATACTGGCAGTTGATGAAGATAAGTACCTTTCGGATATAACAACTGCAGCTCAGAATGCGTTAAATCTTGCAATAAAGGTGGCATACCCAACTGAGAGCACGATTAATATGCTAGTACAGATCGCTTGGTTCAATGCAAGAAACCTTGCAATGAATTCGACTATCTTTGAGCACGATGTGATAGAAGATATAATTGCCAGGGCACATGTACAGGCGCTTTGTATAGATAACTTAACAGAAAACCAAAACCGAGGTGAATGAAATGGAATATGTTTATGCAGCACTTTTGATGCACTCTGCTGGAAAAGAGATTACCGAAAATGGAATAACTGCAGTATTAAAATCTGTAGAGATAAATGTCGATGAAGCAAAGGCTAAAGCACTTATATCTGCCTTAGACGGTGTCGATATCGAAAAAGCAATCTCAGAAACTGCGTTTGCACCGGCTTCACCGGCAGCAGCAGCTCCAACAGCACCATCAGAAGGAAAAGAAGAACCAAAAGAAGAAGAAACAGCAAAAGAAGAGGAAGAAACCGAAGAAAGCGGAATGGAAGGACTTAGCGCACTTTTCGGATAGATTTTAGTTTTTTCGGATTGGTTGTCCGATACGCTGTGTGATGATAGTAGGCAGCGTTTTGGGCATATGCTTATTTTTTTGGTAACTCTTCGCCATGTTCGATATACGTGTAAAAGTTAGTTGTATCTATCATCAGAATCGATGGTAACAAACCTTTTTTGATTAGTACCCCAAAAAGATCGTCTTCAACACTCGTTCTGACCTCGTCCAACCGATCCATGTGATTCTTAAACTTTTGAGAGCTCAATTTGTGGCGGAAATTCCAAAGAAGGATCATACATGATTTTCTTCTATAATTAGCTCTTGTTGTAGTATTGATTTTTTCAATCTTTACTTCACCAATTACAATTAGCGATAACCTTTCGTTCGGTAAAGAAATTAATTCAATTTCATCCGTCCGAATAA
>DAOWMC010000044.1 GCA_030643285.1 Methanobacteriota archaeon
CTTTATGATAAATCCTTTGATGGCTTTTAATTTTGCTTTATGGAAAACATATTTGTTTAGCATTCCAAAAACCACGTGATATCACATAGACAAAGCTTTTAAAAAGGTTTAAAAAAATATCAGAAATCAAGTTTGTGTCAGTCTATTCTAAAAACAAAGGTGATGCAACCGATATCTTTATATAATTATAATTAATAAAAGAATGCATATTATCATGATAGGTGTGATTTTTCATGAAGTATAAAAATAAAGTGGATTTATACAACGATGAAGGAAAAGTGCTTGCAGAGAACATACCGATTGAGGCACTGAGCCCCCTCAGGAATCCCTATATGGGTGAAATCTATGTAACAATGAAAAAAACGGTTGTTGTGGATTTGAAGAAATTGGAGGGTATGATAAGGGATGGTAGATGTGGGTGGGGGACACTTGTTGGCCAGGATGAGGTTCAAATGCCGTGGTATGGCTTTGAGGTCGATCTTGTCGAAAATGCCGACGAAATCGCCACTGATCTAAAGAAGATGATACAGGTGGATGAAGGGGATGGGACCACAATTTTGATACTTGAGGATGGAAACACGCTGGTCGTTCAAATTTCAGAAGAGATTCTCAGACGATCCAGTGACTGGTCACCAGCCTTTACAATGACCTGCGTGGCATTGGGTCAGATCATTGCAAAGATGGTTAACCTGTCACCGCTTGAAAATCCACACAGATTGGGTATACTAAAAAATTGTTTATGGGGCCGGTATCCTCAAACAACAGCACCGCAACCAGGAAATCCGGTAGCCCCGCTTTTAAAATATCCAAGCTCTGTTGAAGGTATCGGAAGCGGTATGAAATCGGTTATGATTAATCACCTTGTCGCCCTGGCAAACAACAGACCACTCCAGGGCGTAGCCCTAACAACCATATTGGAACAGGGGGGTGAAGTTGAGATGGGAGACTGTGTTGGATGGTATGAGCGGAATCAGCTTTTAGCCTCTGCATATCAGGGATTCAACGCAAACAATCTTGTACTGGATCTGGTTAAGGAGAACCGTAATGGAACGACAGCTGATGTGATAGAAAGTTTGATGAAGATGGCGTACGAAGATGGCGTGATACATAAGATGGGGGATTCATATCCACATGTGCAACCTTCAGGTTATGTCCTCTGGGGGATGCGTGACTTTCCGACATGGAATGCATACGCATCTGCGGCTTTGCTTGCTGCCACAATCGTAAACTCAGGGGCTTCAAGGTCAGTTCAAGCTGCAAGTTCGGTATTTGCATACTTTCATGATATGCTTTCATTTGCTGCAGGAGGGCTCCCCGATCCAGATTCAGGTCGAGCCATGGGAACCGGTGTCGGGTTTCAATTTTATACCCACGGCATCTATGGTGGCGCAGGACCTGGTGCATTTACACTGGAACATGTGATCACAAGATCAACATCCGGGTTTTTGACGCCGTGTGCCACTGCTGGAATGTGCCTTGATGCCGGAACGCAGATTTTCAAACCCACGACCACATCCGGTCTTTACTACACGCTCTCACAACATTTACCGGTTTTCAAAAATCCAATGGAAAATGTTGCAAAGGCAGCGGAAGAAATTAAAAATTTTGTGAGAGGTGTTTGAATGATGGAAGAGTATCAACACCAGGTTTACCCCGGAAGTGATAGGGTTTCGGATAGAAGAAAAAAATTGTGCGACAAAAAAAAGAGATTGATAAAGTTTCGAGCGATTCCGGATGATAACCTGGTTTTGCTTTTAGGGCACCGGCTAACAGGAGAATCGTATGTGAGTGTACACCCGCCCCTGGATGAACTTGTGGAAAAGTATGACCCCCTTAAAGAGATCGTTGAGCCAACGCCGGGGGCAAGGGCAGGAGATCGCATTCGTTTCATCCAGTTTTCGGATTCTGTTTATTATCCACCCATAGCACCATGGCTTCGTTCAAGAATGTACCTAAGTAGATTCAGGGGAGTGGATACAGTTGTTTACTCTGCAAGGGAATTGATGGAAACAAGAGAGCGAGATCTTGAGGCATATTCCAAGCAACTTATCGAAACAGAGGTTTTCAACCCTGCAAGAACGGCACTTAGAGGTATAACAGTTCATGGATCATCGCTTCGATTGAGTGAAGACGGCCTTATGTTTGATGCTCGAAGGAGGTATATGTTGGATAAGGAAACCGGAGAGGTGGTATATACCAAAAATCAGCATGCAATTGTTTTGGATCTGCCCATTTCGGTGGGAAGACCTTTAACCGAAAGGGAATCGAGAAGAGATGATGTAACATACAGGTGGGATGCAGCCCCCTTTGGTGCAAGGACCGAGGTGCATACTGTTCTTAGTAGATATAACAGAAACAGAATGTTATCCGGGTTCAATCCGGAACTCACCGAAGAGATGAATAAGGTCCGGTGAAAAAATGGCAGAGCAAAAAAGGCCATTTCAGGATGAGACTTTGCTTTTTCCCATCTGCAGGCACCTGTACAGTAGAACCGCTCTTGGCAGACCTGGAGATCCCAAAGAAGAACCAGTCAAGTTTACACAAACACTACAGGAAACAATAAACTATGAGGCATATCAGGAATGGTCGGTTCGGTTTCATGAGAATCTGATACTATCTGAACAGTTTATCCATGGAGATTTGGATGAAGATATTAATGCACTTTCAAAAATGGAAGAGTGGATGGATGCCTCCGGTATAGGTGGGGTTGTAGAAGATATGGAAACCGGAGGGGAAACAATGGAAGGAATAGAACGTGCAACGGGAATAGCGTCGGATGCATCCACGTTAGAGATTATGGAGGGTATATTGGCAGGAGATATGTTCACATCATATGGATTCCATCCCCCCGTGGTTCCTTTACCAATCAGATTGGGGCCTGCGGTGAATGTTATGTTGTATGGCACTTCAATAGATATATACTACGATAACATTGACATGTTTACGCTTGAGCATCTTAATTTTGTTGAAGATTATCACTTTGAAGATGGAGTGCAGACCGCTAAAGTCACATATAGATATGAAAATATAGATGAAATACTTGAGCGCCGGCATATGAGAACAGGTGAGAAGTTCAGATATATGTGTGTTCAGAGGCCGAGCCAGGAAGGGGCGGCTATGTCCGCAGACATAATAAAAGATATAAGAAATGAAAGGGTGCCAGAGTATTCTGACAGTCCGTTATGGAATTTCCCCTACTCCACAATTGTTATACCTGATTCTAATAGTACCATCAGAACCATGTGGGACCTAATCGGTAATGTGATGGGGTTGTGCCGTTGTGAAGAGATCGGATGGCCTTTTCAGTGTTATACCGGTTGGTTTCCACGCCCTGGCATTATAGAGATGCTTTTTCAATTACCAGTAGAGATGATCATACCAAGATTTGTTAAGATATTAGTCGGGGTTGAATTTTGGCTGCCCATGTATACATTAACACCATTGGAAACGACACGTGAGATAATTGGCCAGGAGATAATACCACCTACGGCGGATGAGAGTACGGCCGCATATATCAAATACGGTATGGATAGAATCAGATACCCATCCACTTTTGTCCAATCGAAAAGGGCCTATGGTCAAGATTCAGTGATAAGATTACCCACTGAATTTCCCTGTCCTGAAAAGGTGATTATGAAAATCGGCGAGGCAGAGGATACAATTAAAAACTCAAGAAAAGAGCATCCTGAGTGGTTGACACCAACCAGGGGACTTGGTAATTAGGTGATAAGATGTCTGAAAAAGATAATATGACCGAAGAAAGAAAGTGTCCGGTTTTATGGCGCACTGCGTTATATACCAAACCCACTTGTAATGCAAAGATCATACGAAGAGAACCCCTGCTTGGCTCTGAGTACGTAATCGGTCAGGTGAAATCAACAAAGGACTTTAAAGGGGGACGTGTTGGTGAAGAGAAGGTACCACAATATGTCTACGAATGTGAAAATGGGCATCTATTAGAGCGGCCTGATTGGTGGGCAGATGTACCAACTGTCCCGCCAGGCACTGTTTCCACGACCAGGATTGGGATTTCAAACAAGCCGCATAAATGGTACGTGGCTCTATCGGAACAAGAAAAAGAAAAGGTCTGGAAACGGTGAAAAAATGGAAAAGAAAAGAAGACCGTTTCAGGATGAAACTCTGTTATTTCCAACTTACCGACATCTATATGCTGCAACGTCTCTTGGGCACGCGTCTGGTGACCGGCACGAGGAGCCTGTTAAACTTACGCAAACATTTACAGAGGGTTATGTTGGAGAGAGCTATCAGGAATGGCATGCGAGGCTCAGTGAAAACTCGATGATGGCCGATCTGTTTATGACCGGAAAACTGGTAAAAGAGATCGAAGGATTGAAAAAGATGGATGGGTGGATGGATGCCTCAGGTATGGGATCCACGGTGGAAGAGCTTGAGGGGGGAGAGATAGATGCGATGGAAGGAGTTGAAACTGCTATGGGATTGGCAGGGGATGAAAGCTCACTTGAAATAATAGACAGCATACTTACCGAGGATATGATAACTTCATATGGCTTTCATCCACCGATAATCAATCTCCCTCTAAGGCTGAGTCCGGCAATAATAGTTATGTTACTCGGGACCTCGGTAGACAATTTTTATCATGACAATGATACCTTTACGCTGGAGCAAAATCCCTTTTTAGAAGACTGGCACTACGAGGAGGGGATTCAAACGGCAAGAATTACCGTTTTTTACGAAAACGCAGAGAACATTCTGGAGAGAAGACATATGAGGACGGGTGAGAAGTTCAGATATCTTTGTGTTCAAAGGGCCATGGAAGAGGGGGAACTCATGATAACGGATATATTAAAAGATATTAGAAATGAAAGATTTCCAGAGTATAGCGACGCTGATATGGGTGCTTTTCCATTTTCGAGCCTTGTCTCTCCCGAGTGTCAAAACGTTAGCAGAAGCATGATAGATATGCTTGTATCGATGATAATCGGAACAGTCTGTCCGACCCAGTTCGGATGGGAATTCAGACCCCATAATGCATGGGTTCCATTTCCGGGCTTGATACAGATGGTGGTAGAATTGCCCCTGGATCTACTATTACCAAGGATGATAGGCCTTCTGACCGGAGTCAAATTCTGGATAGGAAAGTACAATTTAACGCACCTGGAAGTAAGCCACGAAATTATCGGTCAAGAGATGATTACACCGAATCCGGACGAGAGTGGGTCGGCATACATGAGATTCGGAATGGATAGGGTCCGGTACCTCGGAAGTTTCACACAATCAAAGAGAGTCTATGGTCAGGATGCACAGACACTGGTCAGAGAGCCCACCGATCTTCCGACACCTGAAAGAGTTGTTATGAGTTTTGGTAAGGCAAATGAAGAGATTAAAAAAGCAAGGCAAGAACATCCGGAATGGTTGACGGATGTTAAGGGATTCGGGAATTAGGTGATAAATATGGGTGAAGAAAGAATATGCCCGGTCTTTCGTGAAACCGAGCTCTGCAAATCTCCGATTTGTGGTGGAAAGATTATACGAAGGGAACCTCTGTTATCTATGGAGGATATAGTTGGTCACATAATCGGTCCGAAACAGAGTGGGTCGGCAAGGACAGATGAAATGAAAGCCACCTCCTATTATTACACATACGAATGTGAACATGGTCATACATTGGTACGGCCCGAAGAATGGGCTGATGTACCAACGGTTCTACCCGGAACAATCTCATCTGGTCGTTACGGGATCATAAATACCCCTGCCAGATGGTATAATGAACTATCAGACGGGGAGAAAGAAGATATATGTAAGCGAGGCGGATTTACGCCTGAACCGAAGTGATATAAATGGTTAAGATAGATCCTAAAAAGCAATTGGAAAAGATACTCCCGAGGGAAAGAGCAAGTGCACAGTATAAGTTTTTGAAAGAAGTTTACGCTCAAAGTGGTGAAAATGTTGATCCAATGGATGTAGTAGATCACAATATGTATCGGAGGGGTGGACTTCAACAGAGTAGAACAAAGAGGGAATTCACGGAATGGGGAAAAAAGATTGCGGTGGAAAGGGGCATACCATCTTATAACAGGGAGGTAGGAATACCACTCGGGCAGCGATGGTTAACATCCGGACGTGCCCCTGGGACAGATACCTTCATAACTTTTGATGATGTAAACTTCTTCAACAATACCGCATTACAACAATGTATTGATGATATAAGAAGGACTGTAATTGTAAATCTGGATGTCCCGCACAGGACAATTCAACTTAGACTTGGAAAAGAGATCTCCCCCGAGACAATGAACCTGTATATGGAAACACTTCAGCACAGATTGGCCGGTGGTGCGGTTATTCAGGAGCATATGTCGGAGGTGCACCCGGGATTGACTTCTGATGCGTATGGTAAGGTATTTACGGGGGATGATGAACTGGCCGATCAGTTCGATCGTAGATATATACTAAATATAGATAAAGCGTTTCATCCACAAAGGGCCGAGATGATGAAGGTGGGAATAGGTTCCAAGCTATGTCTGGCACTTCATGAACCAACATTGAGGATTAGAAACATGGATGGTGGGGCGGTTGTGAGAAGTGCCGCTCAATCTACAACGATGGCTTTTGTTGCAACATACAGGTTAACAGGAGAATCGGTTTTATCAGATATAGCTTTTTCAACGAGGCATGCCCAGCAGATAAGGATGGGGGAAAATTTATGGGCCAACAGGGCACGTTCGCCAAATGAGATTGGTGGGATGCCTTTTGGATACCTTGCAGACACATGTTCAGCAGAGGCCGATATCCCACCAATTCCAATAATGGAAACAATGTCATCTGGAGACTGGGACCTTATGGAAGGGCCAATGAATGCGATGATGGAAGGATTCCAGATGTATGTGGAGATATGCGAAAATATTTGGCTTGGGCAGTTCATGGCGGGAGGGATTGGTTTTCCTTCGGCGGGATTGGGGTTATTGGGTGGCTTTCAAAGCATATTTGATGTGGGGACACTCAAGGACTTTGAAGGCATGTCAATGATGACCGGAATGATGACCGGTCACGATCGAATGCCTGCAAAATGGGATGCCATAAGGCCATTCATCCACATGCTTGTTCATATGGTGATGGACATGCTGGATAAGTACCCGACGATGATGGAATTTTTATGGGGTGGTGCACACAGAATATATCCTATTGGTAGTGTTGGGTCATTTGGGGCATTTCTCACAGGTGATTCATTAATCGGACTGCAAGGTGTTCACTATTGTATCGGGGTTCTGGCAAAAGAAGGGTGGCTTAGAACCGGTTGGTCCGGTCAGGAGGTACAACATCATGCAGGTCCGCCATATTCATGTTCACTCAGGGCGGAGGAAGGTGGGGTACCTGAATTGAGGGGGCTTAATTATCCGATTGTGTCATATACGGCAGTTGGTAGCAGTCAATCAACAAACTGTACATATGCCGCAATGCTTGGTAGGGGTTCAGCATGGACAACGAGCCCACTGATAAAGGTTGCATTTGCTGATTGTGACTTAGCATTTGACTTTGGTCACCCGATACATGAATTCGTTAAAGGGGCAGCCAGAGAGTTTGAACCTGCGGGAGAGCGAGATCTGATAAGACCCTCAAAATGAGGTCAACTGCCTCATTCTACCCTATCCGATCTCCGCTGGAGATCCGACTAAAAGTGAATAGAGGGATTTTCCCTTAAATAATGCCTGATCCTTGATTGGGCTAAATCTCGCCGAAGGCGAGATATGACGTATGGCTTTGCCATACGTCGTCGAAATAACGAAACTATTGGAGGAAGTGAAAAATGACAAATCTTGGAGTAGTTATAACAGAAAAAGAAAAAGAACATTTTAAAGGAAGGGGGCCACTGCCAGA